>NZ_KV822049.1:0-234 GCF_001815805.1 Streptococcus sp. HMSC072D05 | reverse complement strand
CTTTTGTAGAATGAACCGGCGAGTTACGATCTGATGCAAGGTTAAGCAGGAAATGTGGAGCCGTAGCGAAAGCGAGTCTGAATAGGGCGTTGAGTATTTGGTCGTAGACCCGAAACCAGGTGATCTACCCATGGTCAGGTTGAAGTTCAGGTAACACTGAATGGAGGACCGAACCGACTTACGTTGAAAAGTGAGCGGATGAACTGTGGGTAGCGGAGAAATTCCAATCGAACT
>NZ_KV822048.1:0-251 GCF_001815805.1 Streptococcus sp. HMSC072D05 | reverse complement strand
ATATTTCAGCTTCATTAATTTTATTAACATAACCATCTTCGATAATTTTTTCGCTACGGTCAAACGTATTCATATATTCAACGGAAAAACCTAGCACGTTACCATCTCTAATCGCATCTTTGATTAGATAATGGTGTAGACATTCTCCAAAAATATCCGCAGTCGCGCGTCCATCTTGACTCGCATTCTCTTCAAATCTAGGCGTTCCCGTAAAACCAAAGTATTGGGCGTTTCCGAAATGTTGTCTAATG
>NZ_KV822047.1:0-215 GCF_001815805.1 Streptococcus sp. HMSC072D05 | reverse complement strand
TGGAGGATTACCCAAGTCCGGCTGAAGGGAACGGTCTTGAAAACCGTCAGGCGTGTAAAAGCGTGCGTGGGTTCGAATCCCACATCCTCCTTTTTATATTAACGCGGGATGGAGCAGCTCGGTAGCTCGTCGGGCTCATAACCCGAAGGTCGTAGGTTCAAATCCTGCTCCCGCAATTTGGCTCGGTAGCTCAGTTGGTAGAGCAATGGATTGAA
>NZ_KV822046.1:0-1173 GCF_001815805.1 Streptococcus sp. HMSC072D05 | reverse complement strand
AATCTATTTTAAAGGATAGAAATAGTTATTCTAAGACAGATCATGATGCGACATTTATGAGAATGAAAGAAGATCACATGAAAAATGGACAACTTAAGCCAGGGTATAATTTACAAATAGCGACAAATTCCCAATTTGTTTTATCTTATAATGTGTATCAAAATCCAACGGATACTAGAACGATGATTCCATTTTTAAATTCAATTCAAGAGACCTACGGTCATTTACCTGAATATATTGTAGCTGATGCAGGTTATGGTAGTGAATCAAATTATAAGGCAATTATAGATGACTTTAATCGAACGCCACTCATAACATATGGAATGTTTATAAAAGATAAAACTAAAAAATATAAAAGTGACATCTTTAATACTCAAAATTGGAACTATGACGAAATTAATGACGAATTCATTTGTCCGAATAATAAACGGCTAGGTTTTAAAAGATATGCCTATCGTCATGATAAGTATGGTTATAAGCGAGACTTCAAATTATATGAATGTGATGATTGTTCAGAATGTCCTCTGAAAAATCAATGTATGAACTTCAATTCAAAAACAAACAAAAAAATAATGAAGAATTATAACTGGGAATATTTTAAATCCCAAATTAACAAAAAGCTTTCAGAACCAGAAACAAAAAATATCTACAGTCAAAGAAAAATTGATGTGGAACCTGTTTTTGGATTTATGAAGGCTATTTTGGGTTTCACTCGGATGTCTGTCCGAGGACTCAATAAAGTCAAAAGAGAACTTGGTTTTGTATTAATGGCACTTAATATAAGAAAAGTAGTAGCTCAACGAGCTGAAAATAATCAAAAAATTTATAAAAAAGACAATTTCTATATTATTTCAATAGAAATTGTCTTTTTTTCACTTATACAAGAACTTTATGTCCCGGACTCTTTATGATATAAACAAATTATTTATTATCGTTATTACCTTTTACTTTATCGATAAGGTCGTTAGCTTTATTTTTAACGTTTTCAACTGCTTCTTTGGCTTTACCAGAAGCTTTATCGTTTTGACCTTCTTTTTCTAAATCTTTATTGTCAGTTGCGTTACCAACAGTTTCTTTTAAGCTACCTTTTGCTTGTTCAAATTTATCTTCAGCCATTTAAAATTCCTCCTTGATTGTCTGTATCTTTAATTAATAATTTTATACCCCTATAGT
>NZ_KV822045.1:0-249 GCF_001815805.1 Streptococcus sp. HMSC072D05 | reverse complement strand
GGCCCCTCGCGAGGTAGATAGGGAGCTATAACCCGCTTAGATGATGATTATCCATTCAAGGGTATTTCTGGGTTTCCGGTCCCTCTCGAGGTAGGTAGGTATCTATACTGCCAAACTTAAATATAACTGCAAACACATTTACGTTTCCGGCCCCTCTCGAGGTTGATAGGGAGCTATACGCAAACATGCTCTTGACTACCAAGAACCAAGCGAAGACTAGTTTCCGGCCCCTCGCGAGGTAGATAGGTA
>NZ_KV822044.1:52089-56762 GCF_001815805.1 Streptococcus sp. HMSC072D05 | reverse complement strand
TATCGGGGTTCACCTCTTGGTGACAGCCGGACGTCAGACCAACCTTCGTGCACAACTTTACTCAAACTTCAAGCACCAGTTGAGCCTGCCACAAAATGAGGCGGGTGAAGTGCGGGCCATCGTGGGCTCTACGCCACTCGCTATGACTATGGAAGACATCAAGGGCCGTGCCCTTATGAAGCGGGAAGAAGTGGATGTGATCCAGCTGGCACTCTCAGTTTATGGAGCTAATGATACCCAAGTCCTCAACAACCTACGTCAGGAAGTGGCTTCCCTCCAAGAAGCCTGGACAGGACAACGCCCAAGTGCCATCCCGATGGTACCAGAGGAGTTGACGGAGAAAGACTTCTATAGCCGAGCAAGCGTGCAGACTGCCTATGAACACGGCCTCGTGCCATTAGGACTTGACATGGAGACAGTTGAGCCCGTCACTTGGAATCTGGCTAAAGGAAATCTTCTCTACCTAACAGATAAAGAAGAACAGATGACAGCCTTGGTGAAACACATTGCCAAAGGGAAACAGAAGGTCATCATCTTGGCACCGAAGTATCATAACTTACCTGAAATGGAAGGAGTGACGATTCTTGCAAGTCCAGAGGAATATCAGGCGGGGATTGCAAGTATAGAGAAGAGAATTCAGGAGCGGTTAGAAGGCAAACAGCGAGATCATGTTGCAACAGTGGTTGTTTACAATTTAACCGAATTAGTGGTAGAATTAAACTCAGAAGCGCTTGATACATTGGCTTATGTCCTAGACAAAGGAATTCGAGCTGGATATGGTTCTCTTGTAATGAGTTCGCCATTGATTACTAAATACATTGATGTGGTCTCAAAAACTGTTCGCTCTTATAAGCAGGCTGTTATAGGGCTTCGCTTAAGCGATCAATCAGTTCTGACAGTAACCAACAGACCTGTTCGTGAGCCACAATTAGAAGAACAAGAACACTACTATGTGGCCGATGGGTTAGCAAGTAGAATGAAAGTATTAATGATATAAGGAGGAGTGATGGGGAAAGCAACCATACAAGCTCAGATAGATGCTAAGCGTGGAGAAATTACTAATTTGAATAGTCAAATTAGTCGATTGGAAGAATGTAAAAAAGCACTTACAGATTTTTCAACGGATATAGAATATGTACTTACGAGCAATGAACATATTGAAACGACCTATTATTTAGCAGGAACACCATATTTAAATGAAACCAATAATGAAGAGAAAATACTAAAAACAGCTAAACAAAAGCTTTCAGCAAAGAGTGATGACGTAGTGGCCAAATTGACTCAGAAAATTTCTGAATTAGAGACAGAGAAGTCGGGGATTAGCCTTAGTATTAGTTGGTTAGAAATTGAAAAAAGTCTAACAACGGAGGAGTAAAGTATGAGTGATATTATAAAAGTACATGACTTACCGGCCATAGCTCGTTATAGTTCGGCTGTTCAAGAGTTTTCAAAAGGTGTGGACTTGGCTTCTAAACAAACGATGCGTAAATTTAATGAAAAGGCAGGTAAAACAGGAGATTCAGAGGACAAAGGAGAGGCAATAAATGCTTTCTTCACTCGATTGAATACTTTACAGACCCAAGTATTTCAAGAGTATCCTACCACTATTACGCATTTTTCAACAGCTTTATCAACATTTGAAAATGCTGCTACAGCTGCCGGTTTCCAAAATAAAGCATGGACTCAACAAACTGGTAATGATTCTGTCTATAAAAAATTAGATGGCGTGGAGTCTGAACAATATGAGAAGATCAAAACAAAAGTCGATAATCTTCAAACGCTATTAAACGATGCTACTGCTGAACTAGGTATTGAATCAGAAGATTTAACAACTATTAAAACAACTGCGGGAGATGATTTAGCTAGTGCAGCGACTGCACGTCGTGATACTCATAACGCCTTGCAACAAGCACATGATACCTTATCAAAAGATACTACGGATGCAGAAGCAGAACTAAAAACTCTACAGACTAGAATAAAAAATGCCAGTGCAGTATGTAATATTCCGGCTTCTAGTATCTTAGCAGGAATTAAAAATGGTAGTCTTACTAAGAGAAAAATCAGTTATTTGGATAGTATTCAAACAGAAGCAGATGGACGTGCTTTAGGTGCAATACTTAATAAACAGCCAGGAGACATATTAAACGAAAAACCTGGGGATCTTAGTGAAGGATTTTACAGTATTGGTGCTCAGGAAATGATGGAGTGGATTGAATCAGGAGATGCAGCCACTCTGAACCATCTTTTAGACGCTATGGGGAATCGGGATTTTTCTGCTAACCAACCATTTTTGCTAGAGTTTCAAAAGGCTGGAGTTAGGCTAGGTGATACTCTTGAAAAGGTTATGGAAGTTCAATATGCTAAAGACGGCACTTTACAGAGCAACCAGATGGCAGCATATAATAAGCATCTTGCTTTGACGGATAAGTTTGTTAGTTTGATGGAATCTCTTTATGTAATGGAGATAGGACGGACAGAAACATCAAAAGGAAAATTAGCAGTTGGTGACAAACTATATGTCACCGAAACGAGAACAAAAGTTTCAATTTCAGATATATCGGATGCAACATTTTCATTTAAGAATACGGTTGATACAAAGAAAACAACCTTGGAAATGAATATAGGTGGCTACTCTTATCCAACGAGTATTAGCAATACAACCGAAACCAAGGTTTACAAAATGGAAGAATACGCAACCGCTATTGGAAATAATATGGCAGAGAAGCAGGCTCGGATCGGTGAACTTGAGAAATCTCGCGAAGAAGCGAATAAAGATATGCGTGCTGCAATGGGTAAAGCTATAACTTATGCACTGGTTGGTACTTTCATACCTGAAGCAGTTCCTATCGTCTCGATGATTGATGCTCTGGCTACCAGTGATTCTAAGGAATTCAGTAAAGAACTCTTTTCTGCGATTGATAAGGATATAACCGTTAAGGGGAAAGTTGTTGAAAGTGGTTTTACGAAGACGGGTCCATACAATATGGGTATTCAATTACCAACAGCAACCATACAAGCCTATTTGAAGTATGTCGATCAGTTAAAGGGATATGACTTGGAAAAAGAAAAGACACGCATTGAGATGGTGGATGACTTTTTAAATCGAGGGAATACCTATCTTTTCCAGAAAGATGGGAAGAGTTCAGTCGCAATTTCTCGCATGAGAACACATAATTTTTATACAGAGGTCCGCTTGAAAGAGATGGATAATGAAGGTCTTGTTCCTTATGTTGAATATGCGAAGTCGTCCAGCCATTATAAGGTGAATAGTACTAGTAATGATACAAGGGCAATAATCCAAGAAGCAATAAACAAAGAAAATCAACTTAACTCAAATTCTGTAACACCAGAAATGAGCAAGTATCTCTTAGGCGAGGAGACCGATCTTTCTCTAGTCAATATGAGCGTAGACCAGTTGAAAACGTATAAAAATGTATTGGAACATTTATCGATTTCTTCTGACCAAAATGCCAAACATGGCTATGAAGAATATCAGCTCTATCTAAATAGTAAATACTCAGGAGGAAGTCAATGAAACAATACAGGAAAAAAATACTAATCATTCTGGGGGTTTTAAGCCTTCTTGTTGTGGTTTCTGGAGGCTATCCTTTGTATCGCTATTTGACACATGATCGCTATAAAGTTTGGTCAATTGAAGTAGAACCAGCATCTCATGAATTTATAGCTGATAGACAGGGGCTGGTCATTTCTTGGAAAGAGACAAAGAATAGTAATGGGAAAAGAGATAGGGATGAGCCGGTTGACTATAGTTTGGTAATTCATGGGAGACGATTTATAGCCACAGAAAGTATCCGTTTAATCTATGAATCGGGAGATAATCGCTTTGATGTGAAGAATCTAAGTTGGGGGGAGTATTGGAAGATTCAGGTCTATGATACCAGTCAGGATGATTTGCCTCGTAAGGAGTATGATCTTTTGAAGGCTATTGCGGATTATGATGCTTCTTACTTTCCAGTTTCAAGTGCCTATACTCATTTTTTTGCTTACAAAGATCAGGAATACCGGACAGTCGTTCTCCAGAAAACGGGAGGTGAGGATCGTAAGGAAGTCCTCTTTAACATGGCAACAGGTAAACTAGAAGACATCCCTAAGGATGCCGGAAAGGCTCTAGAGAACAGAAATGTTAATATATTTAAAGAATTTACTAATTTAAAAGAATATTATGCAGGTGACCTTTTACATATAGACACTCCAATTAGTTTTTCTCAATCCGTAATTGAACAGTCTTCAGACTGGCGTTTGAAGGAGGAGTATCCTGCAGCCTATGACTTGATGACTAAGAAGAAAGGTGGGCTATTTTTCTTGACCAACGAGACAGATATCAAGCTTCTCTCTGATATATACAGTCTCTTAATCCCTAAGGACAGAGATTTGTTTGATAATCTAACAGTTTATGGAGAGGTGACCAAGGACGGGAAAGACCATGTGGTTCATTCCTATGAAGAGTTTATCAATGTCTTGAAACCAAAGGAGGAATTGAGCAATGTCCGTTAAACAGATCCAACCGATGCGAATTCAAAGTATTAAGGCAAGTATTAAGGTTTCGACAGATGAGATTTCAAAGGGGATGTCGACTATCATTGATGCACCGGTTACAAGTAATCTAGAGTCTTGTGCGGGTCTCGCAAAAACATGTATGGAAAATTTAGTAG
>NZ_KV822044.1:51689-51989 GCF_001815805.1 Streptococcus sp. HMSC072D05 | reverse complement strand
AGCTTTTAAAAATATGGATACCGATTTAGCAGGATCTATTGAAACGAATGAGATTTATACAGTTTCACCAGAAGAGTATACAGAAAAGAAACGAATCCAACAGAAGATCTATGATGCCTCTGTTTATAATGAGCTCCCCTAACTATTCGCCACTTGAATCCATTTCAAGTGGTTTTCTTTTGCTTTTCTCATCTTCTCACGGTGTCACGCATATGGTATAATGGATTAAGAGTTTATAATCTTTGTTTATCAGATACAAACAACAAATATTCAGGAGGAAGTCAATGAAACAATACAGGA
>NZ_KV822044.1:50534-51589 GCF_001815805.1 Streptococcus sp. HMSC072D05 | reverse complement strand
ATACAGGAAAAAAATACTAATCATTCTGGGACTTTTTAGCCTTCTTGTTGTGGTTTCTGGAGCCTATCCCTTATATCGCTACCTAACACATGACCGTTATAAAGTGCGAACTCCTGAGGTAGAACCAGCTTCTTATGAGTTTCTAGCTAATAGACAGGGGTTGGTCATTTCTTGGAAATATGTCAATCATAGCAATGAGCAGGAAGCTAATGAAGAACCACTGGAGTATACCAGTGCAATTTATGGGAAACGTTACCTTTCGACAGACAGTAAACGTTTAATTTACAAATGGGACGATAATCGCTTTGATGTCAAGAATCTGAGTTGGGGGGAGTATTGGAAGATTCAGGTTTATGATACCAGTCAGGATGATTTGCCTCGTAAGGAGTATGACCTTTTAAAGGCTGTTGCGGATTATGATTCGTCATACTTTCCAGTTTCAAGTACTTATATTAATTTTGTCACATACAATGATCAAGAGTATCGTAAGGTAGTTCTCCAAAAAACTGGGGGTCATGACCGTAAGGAAGTCCTCTTTAATATGGAAACAGGTAAGCTAGAGGATGTTCCTAAAGAACTTGGGGTTGCTCTTGAGAATAGGTATACATATTTATTTAACCGTTATACAAGTTTGAAAAATTACTATTATAATGATGATTTTATAGATAACACTACCTGTCTTAATCTCTCACAATCTGTGATTGAACAGTCTTCAGATTGGCTCTTGAGGGAGAAATACCCAAAAGCTTATGACTTGATGAGTAAAGAAAAAGGAAGTCTCTATTTTTTAACTAACGAGACAGATGTTAAGCTTTTATCAGATATTTTTAGCCTCTTAATTCCTAAGGACCGTGATTTATTTGATAACCTCACGGTTTATGGAGAGGTAACTAGGGACGGGAAGGACCATGTGGTTCACTCTTATGAAGAGTTTATCAATGTCTTGAAACCAAAGGAGGAGTTGAGTAATGTCCGTTAAGCGAATTCAGCCAATGCGAATTCAAAGCATTAAGGCGAGTATCAAAGTTTCGACAGATGAGATTTCAAAGGGGATG
>NZ_KV822044.1:40750-50434 GCF_001815805.1 Streptococcus sp. HMSC072D05 | reverse complement strand
AGCTTTTAAAAATATGGATACCGATTTAGCGGGCTCCATTGAAACTAATGAGATGTATACAGTTTCTCCACAAGAGTATACAGAAAAGAAACGAATCCAGCAGAAGATCTACGATGCCTCTGTTTATAATGAGCTCCCCTAACTATTCGCCACTTGAATCCATTTCAAGTGGTTTTCTTTTGCTTTTCTCATCTTCTCACATTATTCCTCATGTGGTATAATAGAACAAGAACATTACTATGTTTCCGATGGGTTGGCAAGTAAAATGAAAGTATTAATGATATAGAAAAGGAGGATAGCTATGGCTAGTTATGAAAAAATAGTAGGGTTATCTCAAGCTTTATATGAAGCGACCGCAGAAGTATCACGATTGAGTGGCGAAGTTTCAAATTTAAAATATATTAAAAATAAATTGAAAAAGAAATCAACAGAGATTGATTATGTTGTTACACTTTCTGAAAATATCTTGGGTGAGAAATACGATGACGAAAAAAATCAGGAAAAAGAAGATTTGAATTCTTTGAGGCAAATCATTTTAACGAAGAAAAGAGAAATACTCGCGTTATTAAGTACGAAGATTCAGAATTTGGAGTCGGATTTGTTAACTGCTCAGAATATTGAAAGGAATGCTAGAAATGCATTAAATGCAGCTCTAGCATCATAGAGGAGGGATAGATGACAGTAAAAGTAAAAAATATTTCAGGTTTAGAAGATTACGGGACGAGTATTCACCGATTTGCTGGAAAATTTGAAGAAGTCTCAAGCGATACAATGCGTGAGTTCAATACTAATCTAGAAGGGGAAAAAGCGGCTGCCATTAATGCCTTCTTTAAACGTTTGAATGAGATTCAGAAGTCTGTTTTTTCACAGACACCAGAGGCGATACGAACTTATGGGCAGCATGTCTTTACATTTACTGGGGAGATTAAAGGTTTAGGATTTTCCAGTCATGCCCATACTGATGAAGATGCGATTAATACACTTACAGAGTCCCTTAGAACCCCTCAGCGTAATCTAATCAGTATCGTTAAGGATGAAATGGTAGCTTTGTTTGATGAAGCAATCGAAGCAATGGGTGATGGAGACTCTAATTTGGGAGATTTTGATGCCAAAGCAGACGCTTATATTGCAGATGAAATCAAAGCACGTAAGGAAACGCATAGCGGCATTATATCTGCGCATGATAGCCTATCTTCAGGCGTTTCAGGAGTATCAACTACCTTTGAATCCTTGACAAAGATTACACAGAACGCAAGAACTGTAACGACATTACCAGTTCAGACGATTATTGATGCTATAAAAAATAATACTCTAACAGAGTCAAATATGGTTTATCTTTCTAGAATCACTACAAAGGAAGATGCCCAAGTCTTGCAAGCGATTCTTTCTGGAAAATTAGAAGATGTAGACAAGATAATGGAGAATGACCCAGAGAAAATTTCTGATGGGGGCTACATGAATCTGGCAGAAGAATTGACTATTTGGATGGATAGAAGTGAGATTGGGACTCAGAAGATAAATCGTTTGTTAAATGCGATGGGGAAAACGGATCAATCCAAGGTTAGTGTCTTTTCAGAAAGGTTAGATAAACAGCAACATATATCCAAACAAATACAGATAGCTGAAATGTATGCTTACGAGCAAGATCCCGAGCATGACGCTGCAACAATGGAAAAGCATCATACAAAATTAAAGCAGATGAATGATTTGTCAGGTTTATTGACTGCGGTTCGAATCTTGAAAATTGGAACAAAAGTAGAAGGGAATCCAGGTGTACAATTTAGGAACGATGATCCTTTTGATCCAAATGCAAAACTTCGATATACTCGAAAAGAAATCTTTATTAAATTAAATGATGCGGTAAACCCTGAATGGGAATTACATGTTAAAGAAAGTAAAAAGTCCATATATCACTATGGTTCTAAGACGGTTCCAGACTATGATGAGCTTAGTGTCCCAGCCAAAACTACTCTTGAAACTTATACATCACACCATGAAAAAGGAATTGACGGAGCTTTGGCTGGTAAATATGAGGCTGAACTTTATAAAATCAAAAAAGAACATGAGAAAGCGGATGCTGAGTTCCAAGAAACTATCGTAAAAGAAGGGATAAAAACGATTTTAACCTATATTGGAGGTCCGGCAGCTGCGGCGACTTTTAGTGTTGCAGATTCTTTATCACAGTTACATGCAACAGACTCAATTAAAAACACGCATGAGATGCTGGATGAGATGACTTCTGGAAGAGCGAATGCCTTTATTAAAAAAATAGGTAATTATGGTGGCAAGTCTGCCAATGAGGTTTTAGCAGGCTTCTTTAAACTACAAAGTAAGGTGGCTGAGTTTAAAGCCAAAACAACGAATGAAAACACAAATATTTATAATGTTTTGGTTGGTCAAGGGGGCTGGCAGTTAAACCATGAAGTGGCAGGTCCTTCAATAGAGACGATTGCCCAGTCATCTAGTATTTATGCAGACTATGGAGCTTACCAACGGGTACAAGAATTAAACCAGAAAGGTGTCATGGGTTACTTTGAGTCAATTGGTTTGAGAGATAATGCTTATAAAATAATTAACGAATACTTTGATAAAGATCTAGCTATGAAAAATTTCCTTTTGGGAGAGCATACAAATGGTGAAGGCCTTACGATTGAAAATATGACTCCAGAACAGATTCAAACAATTCCTTATATTGTTAACAAAGTCACGGGAGATAGTTCGTTATCAGATTTTATAACGTATTTCGAAAAGCAATATGGCAAATAAGGAGGGAGAGAAATGAAGAAAGTACTACTAATAGTCGGATCTGTCCTGTTGGGTGTTCTGCTTCTATGGGGCTATCATAGTTATCAACAATCAGAGCAGGCCAAGCAAGAACGCCAAAAATATGAAAATATGGGTTACTATACAGGAAAATGGGAAATTGATTCTTATGAGTTTTTAGAAGATGGCAGGGGAGTTGCCGTGCATTGGAAGTCGCTGAATCCAGAAGAGGATCGATTGTTTGCCAAATACAATCCGGACTTGAGCGAAAACTTTTTGGGTGTTCATGGTGCCTCCAATCAACGCTATATCGTACGCAAGTACTTCCATAATTCTACCTATAGAGGAACACAAAAATTACCTAAAGAGGATCCCGAAGTTTATTATGCCATGTCCATTTATCGAATCGGTGATCGAAAATTGGAAGGGAGTCAGCTCGATCTTTATAAACTTGTAGAGGACTATAACCCTGATTATATACCGGAAGATACTGGAGGTATTATCGAAAAAGATGGCAAAGACTACATTTCCATACAAGTATACAAACGAGGATGGGAGCTATCACAGAAAAAACAATTATGGCTGAATTTAGAAACCAAGCAAATTGATTGGGAAGATACAAAAATACAAAAGTATCCTGAAAGCCCTTCGGTAGATCTGGGTCCTTTAAAGGACAAGATGGGAAAGATGACAACCGATTTGAGAACATCTACAGCGTATGATTTGTTGAATCAAAATAAATTGTCTTTTCGTCAAGATGTATTGAAGGGAAGTGTTTTGGAGACAGCTGCACCTAAAGTTTATCAAGTATTAAGTGAGCAAGATTCACAGTTTTTCCTTTTGATTGATTCTAAGTATGATTATGAGAAGGTTTATGGAGATGTTCCACAGTTTCTTGATTTGTATCAGCTTTTTGTCCCAGAAAATACGAATCTTTACGAAGGGCTTACGATTCCAGCCGAACTCAGTAAGGATGATCAAGAGCATTCAGTCAATACCAAAGAAGAGTTTGACTTGTATTACGATGTTGCCAAAGACCGCGAACTAAACAAGCAACGCCGAATATTGGTTGACAAAGGAGAATAAGAGGTTCTAAATGAGTAACAATCAAAAAAAAATTGATTCGGATAACCTAAGCCGAGTGAATGGAGCTTTTAAAGATATGAGTGCAGAATTGCAGAATAATGCCTCTGACCTGATAGACTCCTCTGCGACAGAACAAATTCAAAATGCGACTGATGAACTTAAAAAATTATCTAAGGAAATGGTAGACACGATTAGTTCATTAGATGATTATCTTGGGGCAGTTGGTGAGGCTTTTCGAAGTGTAGATGCGAGTATGGCTCAGTCTATCGGTGATAATATGTATACGAAAGCACCTGAAACACGTGCAGAACGCAAAGAGCGTTATATCCAAGGAGGGAAAGATTCCAAGGAACGCCACAATCGTAGAAAAATGGTTGAAATCGCAGAGAGTCAATATAACGATTTTCCATAAGTATCTGAACTCACCTGAACATGCTTCAGGTGAGTTTTCTTTTGTTTTTCTCATCTTCTCACGGTATCGCTCATGTGGTATAATGAGACAAGGGTTGCTCCTCGTTTCAGACGAGTTTATGGATTTCAGGATAAGTTAGTAGGTGAGAAGAGTATTTCTGTCAGCCTCCTATACACCTGTTAACAGCTATCCACGATAAAAGGAGATTGTAGATTGGTTTTATTAGTATTAGGGATTTTGGTTTTTCTCATTCTAATCTTAAAAAGGAAACAGAAAACTGCTAAAAAATCTGAAGGAAAGGCCAAGAAAAGAAATTGGCTATTAATAGGTTGCTTATCCATAGTGATTCCAATGGTAATCTTCACAGTGTTCAGTCCGATTTTTTCTCTAATGGATATGTGGGGGCTATTTGCCCATGCAAGTCGAACTGAGATTGAGCAAGCTGTGCATCGTTCTTATCAAAATTACGGTCTTACAGGACAGTTTGAGTTAGAAAAATACGAGAAAAACTATACAAGTGTGGGAGGATTTATAATCCATGGTAGCTACAGTGAAAATATAGCTGGAAAAACCTATCAGGTCAAAACTCGATTTAAATACTATACTCGCTTTTCGAAAAGTGAAACATATGGAAAGACAGATGCAGAGGTTGATTACAAAAATGATAAAAAAATTTATAATGTTTTCCCAGAATTAGCCTATTTAGGGATTGAGGTTAGTCCAGGCACCAGCGAATTTTTAAAAACACTGGACAGTTCAATCAAAGATCCTAAACTTCCTGATTTGAAGTATCAAGGTATTGGTTTTGAATTTAATAACCAATCTGATAATATCTATCTTTATAATGAAATATTAGAGGAAAATCAAAGCAAGGGCCAAGCTCTGCAAGGAATGTATCCAATGGATGCTCAATATCTTTTCCAAAAAGAGATTTTTATACCAACATTTGAATTTCAGTATTTCGTTCCAAAAGAAAAAAGAGACCTCTTGTATGATGACTATCTTAAAGAGCTTGAAGCGCTCATGAAGGAATTTTTTGCCAACCAACCCCTACCACGCGGTCTTTATGCTGTAAAAATTGCTAAGTATAAAGAGGATAAACTTGTCAATGATAGTGGTATTTACTATGTGAGGATTGATAATCAGCAAGTTGTAAAGCTGTTGCAAAAATTAGAGTAGGAGTTGTTAGGGCTAGGTCAGTTTTTTGTTCATAATTTCCAGTTGTGTCTGTTAAAATTTGATTTTCCCAGTGGACAATCGTCCACTTTTTTTATATAATAAAACTAAACCGAATTGGTTGAGTTTTAGAGGTGTAAGCTCAACCATCGATTTGTCTTTCTAAGAGAGATATTCTCAATAAAGCATCACACTAGGGGGTGAATCATGTATCAACCAGAAAAACTCAAGGCTCGGAGAAAAGAGTTAAAATTGACACAGAAGGAAATTGCAGAGGAATTAGGGATTAGTTTTCAGGCTTACTCGGCTTGGGAACGTGGAATTAAGGAACCATCCAAGGAGAAGGTTGCTCAGCTAGAGAATATTTTAAAGGTAGCAAAAGGATATTTCACTCAGATTGAGATTGTCCGTCTCTACAATAGCCTCTCCAAGCAAGGGAAGGACAAGGTTGTGCTCTATGCTCGCAACCTGGCTCAAGAAGAACAAACTCAGAAGGTGGCGACCATGCCAGAGCGCCTCTATGAGTACCGTGTCTATGAACGCATGTCAGCAGGGATAGGGGCTTCGGTCTACGATGACCAGAATTTTGATACGGTTTACTTTAACGAGGAGTTGGCCCATGATTTTGCGTCCTGGGTGTCGGGGGACTCTATGGAACCTAAATATCAAAATGGTTCGGTGGCTCTGATTCGGGGGACAGGATTTGACTATGATGGGGCAGTTTATGCAGTAGTTTGCAACAACCAGACCTATATTAAACGGGTCTATCGGGAGGAAGATGGTTTGCGTCTGGTTTCTATCAATCCTAAATACAAGGACATTTTCATCTCCTATGAGGAAGATCCTCGGATTGTGGGGATTATCGTTGGGAACTTTGTGCCGATGGAGGGTTAGCCTATGGGCTACTTTGATTATTCCAGAGAGCCCAAAAGTGATATTGCCTTTGTCGACATGAAATCCTTTTATGCCAGTGTTGAGTGTGTGAAAAGGGGCTTGCATCCGCTGAAGACCTCGCTTTGTGTCATGAGTCGAGCGGATAATTCTACCGGCCTTATCCTAGCTTCCTCTCCCATGTTTAAGAAAATTTTTGGCAAGTCAAATGTTGGCCGGGCCTATGATCTGCCCTTTGATATCAAGACCCGCAAATTTTCCTACTATAATGCTCGAAAGCAAGGCTTGCCTACTGACTTAGACTATGTTCGCTACATCGAAGATTGGGCTCAAGTGACTTTGGTTGTGCCACCTAGGATGGATGAATACATAGCGGTCAATATGGAAATCCAGCGAATCTTTCAAAACTATGGTAGTCCAGATGATATTTATCCCTACTCTATCGATGAGGGCTTTATCGATCTGACTAGTTCGCTCAACTATTTCATCCCAGACAAGAGTATCTCTCGCAAAGACAAGCTAGATCTGCTTTCTGCTCGTATCCAGAGGGATATTTGGAGGCAGACAGGGATCTACTCTACGGTGGGTATGTCCAATGCCAATCCCTTACTGGCCAAGTTGGCTCTGGATAATGAGGCCAAGCACACTCCGACCATGAGGGCCAACTGGTCTTACCAGGATGTGGAAGAGAAGGTCTGGGCTATTCCCAAGATGACGGACTTTTGGGGGATTGGCAGGCGGATGGAGAAACGCTTGCATGCTCTGGGGATTTTTTCCATCAGAGAATTGGCCACCAGTAATCCAGACCAGCTACAGAAAGCTCTGGGTCAGGCTGGCCTGCGTTTGTGGTTTCATGCTAACGGGATTGATGAGAGCAATGTTCACAGGCCCTATAAAGCCAAGTCCAAAGGGTTAGGAAATTCTCAAATCTTGCCGAGAGACTACGTAAAGCTACGGGATATTGAAATTATTCTCCGAGAAATGGCGGAGCAGGTGGCTATTAGACTGAGAAGGGCTGGCAAGAAAACAACCCTTGTCTCTATCTATGTTGGTTTCTCTAAACAGGAGGTCAGGTCGTCTATTCACACACAAATGAAGGTCGAACCGACTAATAATACTGCTGTTTTAACAGACCACGTTTTGAAGCTATTTCATAATAAATACACTTCTGGAGCGGTCAGAAGTGTCGGAGTCAACTATTCAGGATTTGTGGACGAGTCCTTTGGCTTAATCTCCCTCTTTGATGATGTTGACAAGTTAGAAAAAGAAGAAAGGCTCCAGACGGCCATTGACTCCATTCGGGAACAATTTGGTTTTACCTCCCTCTTAAAGGCCAATGCACTGGAAGAAGCCTCTAGGAGTCTTGCCAGAAGCAAGCTGATTGGGGGGCATTCTGCTGGAGGATTAGATGGATTAAAATGATTGATCGTTCTTATTTACCCTTTCAATCTGCGCGTGACTATCAAGATCCAGGGATGCAGAAGTGGATGGGCTTTTTCCTCTCAGAGCATACTAGTTCACTCGGTGAAGAAAGAAATCGGGTTGCTTTTTCGACAGATTTGAATTCCGTTGAGAAGTTACTCTTGCTTTCGCAGCTGTATGTCGGGCAACTAAAGGGATACTTTGTGGTCAAGGAAAAGAAGCAGAAAACCACGATCATCGGCGAGGTGAGTGAATTATCACCTCAAACTCTATCTATTAGGACCAATGAGGGCTATAGGCTGGTAGAGGTAGTAGATGTCCTCGAAATTCGACTGTGGGAGGAGGGAGTTTATGACTAGAAAAGAGTTGTATGAAAACAAACTGCAGATGGATTATTTTTCTGATGCCTATATTCGTTTTGAAGAGGATTTTCAAAAATACTCTGCTATGAATGTGCCTTTGACTTTTTTGATCGATGATATCCTACGCACCATGGCGATGAATCAGAAGAACTACTTTGTCTTAAACAAGGAAAACGCCAAGGATGGGCGGGAGCATCGCTTTTATTTTAGGGTGGTGACGGAAAAAGAGTGTCCCAGAAATCGAACCTATGCATACGCTGGACTCAAAAATAGTAGTCAGTGACTAGGTGTGGAAGAGGAAAGTTTGATTTAGGAAAGATGGCTTGTGAACGTCAGAAAATCTCATGGTATAGGAATTCGAAACACCATCTTTTATCTGTGGAGTTTTTGCAGAAACTTATGATGGTAGTTCTGATGAGATAAGACAAGGGCCACTCTTTTTTAGATGAGCGTTTATTTGAAAACGTGGTTGGATTTGAGAACAGCTATCTTCAATGATCATTTTACTTTATAGAGTCATACCAAAACATCCATGTACATTTGTGGATGTTTTTTAATTTTACAGATAGAAAAAGAGAAGACCAAATGGTCTTCTCAACGGGGGAACTGAAATAATGGAAAAGAATCAATCAAAGAGGGTTACTAGTCTTTGAAATTCTTTTGGAAAATGAGGAGAGACAAGATAGAAGTAATGGCTGCCAAGAAGAGGAAGGCAGTTGCTTCTTGTTCTCCAGTTGCAGGGAGTAGTCTTTCCTTGTCTTCTTTGATTGTAGCTGTAACAGGAGCTTTTTCATCTTTTGATGATGAATTATCTGTTACGGCTGGCGCAGGTTTTTCAGTCTCTCTTGGTAGAACATACTCAGGAAGAGTCACAACTGGTGGCGCTTCTGTTCCAACTGAGCTTTGTTTGCTACCTACCTCAATCACTCGATCTTGAGCTGGAGTTGCTTCTGTTTGGAGAACCTTGCGATTGTCACCGTCCACTTCAACATACTCGACTAAGAGACCGTCTTTCCCTTCTGATAGAACTTGCTCTTTTCCTTTGTCTAATTGTGGGTTTTCGCGACGAATCGTCTTGAACGGTACGACCTTATTGACGATTTCTAAGCTTGGAAGTGTAAAGACAAGGTCTTTAACCCCTTCCTCAGGACTTGAAGAAGTAATTGGTTTCTCAGGTTGCGCCGGTTTCTCAGGTTGAGTCGGCTTTTCAGGCTGAGCTGGCTTTTCAGGCTGAGCTGGCTTTTCCGGTTGCGCCGGTTTCTCAGGTTGAGCAGGTTTTTCCGGTTGCGCTGGAGTTTCCGGTTGAGCAGGTTTCTCAGGCTGAACTGGTTTTTCAGGCTCAGCAGGTTTTTCCGGTTGAACTGGATTTTCAGGTTGCGCTGGAGTTTCCGGTTGCGCCGGTTGTTCAGGTTGCGCCGGTTTTTCCGGTTGAGTAGGTTTTTCAGGTTGAACTGGTTTTTCCGGTTGAACTGGTTTTTCAGGTTCAGCAGGTTTCTCAGGCTGAGCTGCTTCGAGTTTGTTGATTTGTTCGAGAGCAGTTTTTAGCGCTTGATTGACTGCTTCCTGAGTTTT
>NZ_KV822044.1:40302-40650 GCF_001815805.1 Streptococcus sp. HMSC072D05 | reverse complement strand
AGCTTTTGTCAAGCTGTCCATAGCCTTATCATACTCAATTTCCGGTTGTTTTGGTTCAGCTGGTTGATCAGGCTGGCCAGGTTTCTCAGGTTGAACTGGATTCTCAGGTTGAGCAGGTTTTTCAGGCTCAGCAGGTTTCTCAGGTTGAACTGGAGTTTCTGGTTGAGCTGGCTTTTCCGGTTCAGCAGGTTTTTCAGGCTGAGCTGCTTGGAGCTTGCTGATTTGTTCGAGAGCAGTTTCTAGCGCTTGATTGACTGCTTCCTGAGTTTTAGCTTCTTGGATGGCAGCAATGGCTTGGTCAGCAATTTCTAATAATTTCTTCTTAGCTTCCTTGTTGGATCCAAGCTC
>NZ_KV822044.1:0-40202 GCF_001815805.1 Streptococcus sp. HMSC072D05 | reverse complement strand
GACTGCTTCCTGAGTTTTAGCTTCTTGGATTGCAGCAATGGCTTGGTCAGCAATTGTTAGCAATTGCTTCTTAGCTTCCTTGTTGGATCCAAGCTCAGCGACTTTTTTCTCGATAGCTTTTGTCAAGCTGTCCATAGCCTTATCGTACTCAATTTCCGGTTGTTTTGGTTCGGCTGGTTGCTCAGGCTGGTCAGGTTTCTCAGGTTCTTCTGGCTGTTCCGGTTGCTCTGGACTAGGTTCCTCTTGGCCTCTTTGATAGTTCTCGTCCTTGGATAGGATATCTTGTAGGGCACTGACTGTCAACATGACTTCTTGAACATCCACTGCATCAGCACTGAGTTGATTTCTCAATTTTTCTAGATTTGCTTGGAAAGCTTGGCGTGCAGTAGCCGTATTTTTCAAGCCTGCTGGATCAAAGTTGGACAGATCATCTTTCCATTTTGAGATAGACTGGATGATATCTGCCTTGCTGTAGAGTTCACTACCTTCGCCACGAGTGATGAATTGGTCTACCTGAATACCGATATTTTGAGACAAATCATTTCGATTAGGATCTAGTTGAAGGGTGACTGCGTGCAAGTTTTCGTCCAGACCTTTTAAGCTAACCAGAGTTTGATTGCCTTGGCGTTGGGCTGCACGACCGCTAAAGTATTTCTTACCATCAATAGTTGAAGCATTTCCCATTCCATCTTGGTAAGGAACTTCTTTGCCGTCTAGGAAGACTTTGTAGATACCATGATTTGGATCAACATAGCCCTTTATATCCAGTCCAGTACCGTAGAAGTAGGCTGTGACAGTTGTCTTTTTCTTTTGCTCGTCAGTTAAGCGACCAAAGGAAGCCCAAGACTCCGTTTTTTGGTACTTGTCTGCCGAATTGGTTTCATGGTGCCATCCAGGACTGTAATCCAACTGACTAGCTTGATCATCATAGTTTGTTTGGTCCTTGATTAGCAATTCAGCTTTCATCACTTGAATGGTTGCATCTGTAGCAAAACCGAGCAGGGCACCATCAGTGACAGAAGTGAGCTTGGCTTTGAAGTCAAAGACAGAGTCGGCTTGTTCTGTAAAGTCAATCGTTGGGATGGTCACAGTCTTTTCTGTTTCTCCATCTTTAAAGGTCACATCTTGAGTTGTATCTTGGTAAACTTTACCGTGAACTCCAGTTCCAGGTTCTGTGATGAAGCGCACAGTAGCAGTCCCCTTGCTTCCACCAACACGCTTAATCTTAACAGTGACTGGTTTTCCTTTTTCGACTTCGTAGTTGGTAGACTCGAGTTCAAACATCCCCTTACTATCATTGTTTAGGGTGTAGATTCCTTCTGTAGCAATTGGTTCGCCTGTTTTATTTACAAGAGTAATAGTGTGTTGGCCTGGTGCTAAATCGCCTGTCTCAAAGACTTTTTGGCTGCGTTTACGGCTAGCATTCTTAGTTTGGACATCGGCAACCTTTTGACCATCAACGTAGACGGACATTTCTCCATGACCAGGATCGACTGTAGAGACGACATAGGCCTTGGTTCCTGTGAAGGTATAGCTTGCTTTGGCATCTTTTTGATTGGTCCACATAGAAGTACCACGAACCCCTTCAGATTCATTGTACCAAGTTGTTCCAGCTGTATCTGCCGTTGTGTTTGAGTGGTATTCCAGTCCAAGAGGGTAGCCATCTGTTTTTTCAATGCTGCTTGGTGTCTTGTAGACTGAGAAGTTGGTTAAGATTGGGGTTGCTTGAGCACCGGTGATGGTTACACGGATTTTTTGTGCTTCTACAGGCTTGCCTTGAACCAAGCGACGGTAACCAACGGTCGAACCTTCGCCGTATGTCACCCAGCGACCGTTGATTTCAACTTCAATCTTGAAACCAGAGATACGTTGACCTTTGGCGATGTCTTCTTTGAGTTCAACGACGTCAAAGCGTTTCTTTTGGCCCAAATCTACTGTAAAGCTACCAGTTGTGGCATCATTTGAGAGCGCCCAGCTGGTGTCATCTTTACCGTCTGTGAGGTGGCTTTCCTTGTAGAGGTGGTTTTGACGAGTCGAACTTGCTGTTACGGTGGCACCTTTGGCAAAGTCAGTGGAATACATTTGGTCTAGGGTTGCTTTGAATTCCTTCAAGCGAGCCACATCCGCATCTGCGAATTTTCCTTCTTTATTTGGTGGAATATTGAGAAGGAGTGGGGTTCCACGACCAACGGACTTGAAGTAGATGTCCATCAACTCTTTGAGTGATTTCGGCTGTTGATTGTCATGATAGAACCAGCCCGAACGGATCGAAACATCAGCTTCCCCTACAGAATACATATCACCATCTGGGTCACCATGGTTGAGGTATTCGTTTTTCACATCGTCTGTGATGTTGGCTCTTTTAACTTTATGCCATACAGGGTCACCTGCGATACCCCGTTCATTTCCGATCCAGCGAACGCTTGTCGGTTGAGCAGAGAAGATAGCAATATCTCCTTCAGCTTCTTTGATGTATTTGAACCATTCATCGAAGGTATAGGTTACTTTTTGGGCACCGCTACCACGTGCACCGTCCATCCAAACCTCGATAAATTTCCCTTTATTACCGTATTTTGGATTACCAAGGATTTCTTTCAGCTGGTTGAGATAGTATTGGTTGTATTCTTTTTCGGTTGCGACATGGTATTTTGGATGGTTGGCATCCCATGGTGATAGGTAAACACCCATGTTCATGTCGTACTTGCTAGCAGATTTGGAAACTTCTTCGAGAAGGTCACCCTTTCCATCTTTCCATGGGCTAGCAGCTACGGTATGGTTGGTGTACTTAGAAGGGTAAGCAACGAATCCGTCGTGGTGTTTAACAACCATAATGGTTCGTTTGAAGCCAGTTTCCTTCAGAGTACGAATCCACTGGTCAGTATCCAAGTTGGTTGGATTGAAGTACCGGGGGTCTTCTTTCCCATTTCCCCATTCAGAATTGGTATAGGTGTTCATTCCGTAGTGGATGAAGGCTGCCAATTCTTCCTTGTGGTAATCAAGCTGAGCCTTGCTTGGAAGAGGTCCATGATTGCCAATTTCGGTTTCTTTATCTTCTGGATGAGCCACTGGTGGAGTCGGCGTGGCAGGATTAGTCGTATCAGCGACTGGCTCGTATTCAAAGACGATCTCATTAACACCTTTTTGCTGGATCCTTGCTTCCAGGCTAGCCTTGACTGGACGGTAGCCAGCAATGTCTTTTGCATGGAAGGTGTTGACAAAGGAAACGTCATACTCTTGGCCGTCATTGTTATCAACTGTCGCTTCCGCTAGTTCAGTAGTGGTTCCTTTTTGACGGTAGTAAACTTTGAAGGAGCCTTTGTTGACTTTATAGACCACCTTGATGACACGTGTACCGGCAGGCGCTTTGCTGACAACATTGTAATCTTCAGACCATGTATCTTTTAGCTGTTTATTGACTGCTACGCCATCAATGGATACAATTTCGTATTTGTCTTTATTCTTCTGGTAGAAGTCCGTTTTCTCGATTTCTTTTTTGAAATTATAGTCAAATGGCGAATCAACAGCTGTCTGTTCGATAAAGGTGTCATTATCTTTGACAGGATTTCCTTCTTCGTCTTCGTGTTGGATAACCACACGGCCGTATTCAACTCCCTTGGTCAAGGTAGCAATCCCATCTTGGTTGAAGGAATATTCGTTGCTTCCGATAACAGCTTTCTCATTTCGAAGCATACGTCCTTCATCGGTAAAGTAGTAACGATTTCCGTTATCACCTTGGTACCAGCCTTTCACACCATACTTGGCAATCATGTCCTTAACCCATTTCAGTTGTTCAGGTGAAAGGACGAGTCCGCCACCAAAGCGATCCTTTTCAGCGACACCATTGTCAACGGTTCCGTGTTGATGGACACCCAGAACTTTTCCTTGGCTATCGACAATCCCGCCACCAGACAAACCAGATACAGAAGTGGTTTTATAGGTAATACCGGTTGTTCCCTTATCATCATAGGACTCAACAGATCGGATGGTCCCATCTGCCTTGTAAAGCTGACCGGCTAGGATAGGTTGTTTCAGTTCTTTTGAGCTCGAGTCAGTTGGGTAGCCAATCGTACTGATGGCTTCTCCCGGCTGATGTGTCTTGTGCTCCGCTAAAGGCGCAAAGGTTGCTGCTTTGTTTGGACTAGCAATCGGAAGAGGAATAGGAGCTTCTACAAGAGCAAGGTCGTTCTTATAACCTTTTCCAAACTCTTTCTTGTTCCAGAAATGGATGTCCTTTTCTCTGAATAAAACCGTAGTTCCAGAAGATGGCAGTGAGTTTTTCTTTTCGCTGTTTGAACCAACGTTATAGTAGAACTGGGCAGATTTTCCACCACGAATGTGACCCTCGCCAGTTTCTTTATTTGCCTCTAGGAAGTTATGAGCAACGGTAAGGATCAGGTTAGGTGCTACAAAGATACCTGAGCCTGAAACGAGGTAGCGTTGTTCCCCTGCATTGTAAGTGCTGTAAACCATAGTAGCAGCAGTTGCAGGTTGTCCCTCGTAGTTGATGTGTTTGAGGTCTTGTCCACCGTTAATGATGGCACGGTTTCCGTTCTCAGCTTCTTTTGGAGCTTCTTCCTTGTCCTTTAGAATGCTCTTAGTTTCTACTTTTGGACTAGCTTTCTGGTCAACGATAGTAGTCGTATCGAGTTCTTTGACAGGTGTGTCTGGATAGGCACGGTCCTGAATGTCTTCAGGGAGCAAGTCAGCACTGTTGGTATCTGCAGCAGGTGTTTCTTGTTTTTCAGCTTCTACACGGCCTTCTTCTTTGACTGGTTCAACCTTGGTCTCTTCTATATCTGCTACTTGTTTCATTTGCTGATCTAAATTGGATGTTGTGGCAGGAGACGTTTCGTCTGCACGCACGGTTCCAGAAGCAAAAAATGCCAGTCCGACGATAACAGATGCCACACCTACAGTCAACTTCCGAATGCTAAATGTTTGCCCTTTTTCAAAAAGGTATCGATTCATAATATACTCCTAGTTTTTAGAAAGGCAGTCAGCTACTGCCCAAGCCCAAGTCTGACTTGGTTACAACTTGATTTAATGAAAAAACTCTCTGATAATTTGTAAGCCACCTTACCTCCTGTTTATAAAGCGCTTTCATTTTAAGATAAAAAAATTTAAAAGGTCATTTCTCCCTTAAAATGACTGAAAACTTTTAATATAACAAATATACTAAATTAATGAAAGAATTGCAATAGCAAAAAGCAAAAAAATAAATATAAATTAAAGAAAATCAGTTACTTTTTAAAGAAAAAACGCACCCTTCAGGGATCAAACTAAATGAAAGGATACGTTTTAAAAAGAAATTAGAGTATTTTTTGGAGAGACTCTTGGATGGTTTGGGGGTCTGTTTTGGAAGAGAAGCGCTCAAGGACTTGCCCATCTCGGCCAATGAGAAACTTAGCAAAATTCCATTCGATTCGTTTTCCTAGCGGGCCAGACTTCTGGTCTTTTAGCCAAACATAAAGAGGATCAGCCTCCTTGCCGTTGACCTTAATCTTGGCAAAGCGAGGGAAAGTTGTCTGATAGTGTAGGCTACAGAAACTATTGATTTCCTCTGCGCTGCCAGGTGCTTGTCCCATGAACTGATTGCAAGGGAAATCTAGGATTTCAAAGTCCTTATCTTGATATCGTTCATAGAGTTCTTGAAGCCCCTGGTACTGGGGCGTTAAACCACATCCAGTAGCAGTGTTGACAATCAAGAGAACCTTGCCACGATAGCTCTCCAGGGGAGTTGCTTGGTTATTTTGGTTCAAAACAGAAAAATCATATACACTGGTCATTTTTCTATATTCTCCTTCTGCCTTCCTGATTCAGAGTGTTTCACCTCGTGTTCCGATAAAAAGGCATAGGTCATGGTTCCAAAGATGGCACCAATTCCCAAACCCAAGACTAGTAAAGGTAGCATTTTATCGAACTGGAAGAGGTCATCCCAAAAGGTATCGAGTGGAAGATGCTGAACAAAGAGTTTGTGAAAGGCTGATAAGACAAACAAGCTAATTGGAATACTGATGAATACACCCCAACTATGAACTTTGATTTGGCTTTTGCTGTAGCTTTTATGATGGATTTCGGACGGGTCATCCTTGTCTAAATTTAAGTTGCGAACTGCTAGTCTCGCCCTAGATGAGAGGACGAAGATAAGTCCAAAATAGAGGTAGGGCGTGGCATCTCGAACCAACTCTATGAAGCGTCCAAATAGGAGATAGAACAAGAAGAGTAGGAGGGAGGAGTAAACGATTTGGATCAAGGCACGGGAACAAGCCCTGTAGATTATCTCTTGGCGACATTCATCAAAGGGACCTTGTATGTGAAAGAACAGTTTGAGTAAGCGAGTGGTGAAATCTTCTTTTTTCATGGGAGTAATCTCCTAAATGAGCGATTTTTGATTGACTTCTTTAAAGAGTTGATAGAGAGTATAGAAGTAAACCAAACTAAAAATGATACAGATTATTAGAAATACCAGGTATCTCCAATCCATAGGATTTGTTAAAAGTTGTGGAAAGGATACGAGGATAAAACAGAGAGATGCGTTTAGAAGATGTATTTTTTTTGATTGGATTTTCTGGAATCTCTGTCCCTTGTTCAATACAGGAAGGAATAAAAGAAAGATAATCAAGAAAGGATGCTCAATATGTCCAGAAAGTAGGAAAAAGGTAACAAAGATACTGATAAAAACATGACTGATCAGTAGTCTAGCTAGTGATTTCATAAGGAACCTCCTAGTCGTCTTCTTGGTCTTTCTTGGCTTTTCGAATGCGAAGAGAGACGATAATTTGTATCATCAGTCCAAAAAAGAACGCTCCCAGTATAGTTTTTAAAATATGTTTTGAATTCAGAAGAGAACTGATGAAATTTGAATTTTCACTGGTTAGGGTATCGATGAGTGGCATTATAAAAAATATCGCTATGCCATAGATCAGACCGGCTTTTAGACCAGGAAAATGTAGCTGTTTGCTTTCTTTTTTACTCAGCATTTCGGGATCAATAGCTGTGATGCCCGTTTTCTTGGTTTGAGAGACCACATAGAGGGCAGCCATCATCGAAATGCCAAACACCACGAGAGGATAACCGATAGCGACAATTTGCGGGTATTTATAAGCAAGGACAAAGGGGATGAGGTTGCCAAATGTCATCAGATAAAAGAGGACAATAAAGACCTGATTCCCGATACGATCGGCCTCGCGCCGTTTGTGTTCGTCAAGGGGGCCAGAAATGCCGTATGTGCGTTTGATGAGTTTTTCAGTGAGAGTTTCTTTTTTCATTTGTTTGCTCCTTTTTTAAAAATCGTCTTCCCAAAAGAGGCTATTGAGGTCAGTTTGGAGGCTGCGGGCGAGGTTGAGACAGAGTTCCAGGGTTGGATTGTACTTGTCGTTTTCAATCATGTTGATGGTCTGTCTCGAGACACCGATATCTTTGGCGAGCTCGAGCTGGGAAATGCCCAGTTCCTTGCGGAATTCTTTGACACGATTCATAGGGTCTCCTTTCTGATATGTCGTATATATTTGACTACATTATATTCTTTTGGGGATGAGATGTCAAGTATATATGACATATTTTTGAGAATTATTTTCGAAGAAACTTAGCCTTGTCTGACAAGTGCAAGCTGGTCAGATTTGTGGTAAAATAGATAAGATATGACAAAAGAATTTCATCATGTAACGGTCTTGCTTCATGAAACGATTGATATGCTTGACGTAAAACCTGACGGTATCTACGTTGATGCGACTTTGGGCGGAGCAGGCCATAGCGAATATTTATTAAGTAAATTGAGCGAAAAAGGGCATCTCTATGCCTTTGACCAGGACCAGAATGCCATTGACAATGCGCAAAAACGGTTGGCACCCTATATCGAAAAGGGGATGGTAACCTTTATCAAGGATAACTTCCGTCATTTGCAGGCACGTTTGCAGGAGGCTGGTGTCCAGGAAATTGATGGAATTTGTTATGACTTGGGAGTGTCCAGTCCTCAGCTAGATCAGCGTGAACGTGGCTTTTCTTATAAAAAGGATGCGCCACTGGATATGCGGATGAATCAGGAAGCTCGTCTGACGGCCTATGAGGTGGTCAATCATTATGACTATCATGACTTGGTTCGGATCTTTTTCAAGTATGGTGAGGATAAGTTTTCTAAACAGATAGCTCGTAAGATTGAGCAAGCGCGTGAGGTGAAACCCATTGAGACAACGACGGAGTTGGCAGAGATTATCAAGTCGGCCAAGCCTGCCAAGGAACTCAAGAAAAAGGGACACCCTGCCAAGCAGATTTTCCAAGCTATCCGAATCGAAGTCAATGATGAGCTGGGCGCAGCAGATGAATCCATCCAGCAGGCCATGGACATGCTGGCTCTGGATGGGAGAATCTCGGTCATTACTTTCCATTCGCTGGAAGACCGTTTGACCAAGCAATTATTCAAAGAAGCTTCAACAGTGGAAGTTCCCAAAGGCTTGCCCTTCATTCCAGATGACCTTAAGCCTAAGATGGAATTGGTATCCCGCAAGCCAATCTTGCCAAGTGCTGAAGAGCTAGAAGCCAACAATCGTTCGCATTCAGCCAAGTTGCGCGTGGCTAGAAAAATTCACAAGTAAGAGGAAAAACATGGCAGAAAGAATCGAAAAAACAAGCCAGTTATTGCAAACGAAGTTTAAAGGTTTTTCACGTGTGGAAAGGGCCTTCTATGTTTCGATTGCTGCAACAATGATTATCCTGGCAATTAGCGTTGTGTTCATGCAGACCAAGCTATTACAAGTTCAGAATGAATTGACCAAGGTCAATGCTCAAATCGAAGAAAAGAAAAACGAGCTAGATGATGCCAAGCAAGAGGTCAATGAATTGATTCGTTCAGAACGTTTGAAAGAAATTGCAAACTCTAAGGATTTGCAGCTGAATAACGAGAATATCCGAGCAGCGGAGTAAGAAATGAAACAGTGGAAAGAAAAAATCATCCGTTATGCCGTTCGTAACCGTAAATCTCCAGAAGAAAATCGTCGAAGAGTAGGGAAAAGCCTGAGTTTATTGGCTGTCATACTCTTCGCTGTCTTTTTGGTCAACTTTGCGGTCATTATCGGAACGGGTAAAAAATTTGGTAAGGACTTGGTTCAAGAAGCCAACAAGGTCCATCAAACAACCAAGACGATTCCTGCAAAACGGGGAACCATCTACGATCGTAATGGAACGCCTATTGCTGAGGATGCGACTTCGTATAATATCTATGCCGTTATTGACAAGACCTACAAGTCAGCAACAGGCAAAATTCTCTATGTAGAGGACTCTCAATTTAATAAGGTGGCTGAGATTTTCCATAAGTATCTGGATATGGAAGAGTCTTATGTCAAAGAACAGCTTTCTCAACCAGATCTAAAACAGGTATCCTTTGGGACCAAGGGAAATGGGATCACCTATGCCAATATGATGGCCATAAAAAATGACCTCAAAACTGCTGGCGTTGAGGGAGTTGACTTCACAACTAGTCCTAACCGTAGTTATCCCAATGGACAGTTTGCTTCTTCCTTTATCGGTTTAGCGCAACTCCATGAAAATGAGGATGGCACCAAAAGGTTGATTGGGACATCTGGGTTGGAGAGTTCTTTAAATAGCATTCTTGCAGGTACAGATGGTATTATCACCTATGAGAAGGATCGTCTGGGAAATATTGTTCCGGGTACAGATCAAGCTTCCCAACAAACGGTAGATGGAAAGGATGTATACACAACCCTTTCTAGTCCCTTACAATCCTTTATGGAAACGCAGATGGATGCCTTCCAGGAAAAGGTAAAAGGCAAGTATATGACGGCTACTTTGGTCAGCGCTAAAACAGGGGAAATCCTGGCTACAACTCAACGGCCGACCTTCAATGCCGATACCAAGGATGGCATCACAAAAGACTTTGTCTGGCGTGATATCCTCTATCAAAGTAACTATGAGCCAGGATCGACCATGAAGGTGATGATGTTGGCCTCAGCCATTGATAACAATACCTTCCCTGGTGGCGAATACTTTAACAGTAGCGAATTGAAAATAGCTGATGCGACCATTCGAGACTGGGACGTCAATGAAGGATTGACCAGTGGTGGCACTATGACCTTCTCTCAAGGATTTGCCCACTCAAGTAATATCGGGATGACCTTGCTTGAGCAAAAGATGGGGGATGCAACTTGGTTGGACTACCTTAACCGCTTTAAGTTTGGGGTGCCGACTCGTTTTGGTATGGCGGATGAGTACACAGGCCAATTGCCTGCTGATAACATTGTCAATATTGCTCAGAGTTCATTTGGACAAGGGATCTCTGTCACCCAGACCCAGATGCTTCGTGCCTTTACAGCTATTGCCAACGATGGGGTTATGTTGGAACCGAAATTTATCAGTGCCCTCTATGATCCAAATGACCAGTCTGTTCGTAAGTCTCAAAAGGAAATTGTCGGAAATCCTGTGTCAAAAGCAGCAGCGTCCTCTACTCGGGAGCACATGGTCATGGTCGGAACAGATCCTGTCTACGGTACCATGTACAACCACAGCACAGGAAAGCCGAATGTCAATGTTCCGGGGCAAAATGTTGCTCTGAAATCCGGGACTGCTCAGATTGCCGATGAGAAGAATGGGGGCTACCTGACAGGTGAAACCAACTATATCTTCTCTGTTGTGTCAATGCATCCTGCAGAAAATCCTGACTTTATCCTCTATGTAACGGTGCAACAGCCAGAGCATTATTCAGGTGTTCAGCTTGGGGAGTTTGCCAACCCAATCCTTGAGCGAGCTTCTGCCACGAAAGAATCCCTCAATCTTCAGTCAACTGCCAAGAGCTTGGATCAGGTCAGCAAGACGACAAGTTATGCCATGCCAGCTACCAAGGACTTTACTCCGGGTGACCTAGCAGAGGAATTGCGTCGCAACCTTGTCCAACCAATCGTTATCGGAACAGGAACCAAGATCAAGGAACTCTCGGTTTCTGAAGGAGATAATTTGGAAGCCAATCAGCAAATCTTGATCCTGTCAGATAAGGTCGAAGAAATGCCTGATATGTACGGCTGGACAGATGAAAATGTGCAAACATTTGCCAAATGGCTGAATATAGAAGTCGAGTGGGAAGGTAGTGGCAAAACGGTCAAGAAACAAAGTGTCCGTGCCAATACAGCCCTCAAAGACATTAAAAAAATGAAAGTAACTTTAGGAGATTAAGATGATTAGTTCCATTAGTGCTGGAATTCTAGCCTTTCTATTGACCTTGATAGGTATTCCAGCCTTTATCCGATTTTATCGAAAAGCACAGATTACGGGACAGCAGATGCACGAGGATGTCAAGCAACACCAAGCTAAAGCTGGGACTCCAACCATGGGAGGTCTTGTCTTCCTGATTGTTGCAGTTGTTGTGAGCTTCCTTGTCGCTCTCTTTACCCAACAATTGACCAACAATGTAGGCATGATTTTGTTTATCTTGGTTTTGTATGGTTTGGTAGGTTTTTTGGATGATTTCCTCAAGGTCTTTCGTAAAATCAACGAAGGCTTAAATCCCAAGCAAAAACTTGCTCTCCAGCTGCTTGGAGGAGTGATTTTCTACCTCTTTTATGAACGTGGTGGCGATATGCTTTCAGTCTTTGGCTACCAAGTACATCTGGGTATTTTCTATATTTTCTTTGCCCTTTTCTGGCTAGTTGGCTTTTCAAATGCGGTGAATCTGACTGACGGGATCGACGGCTTAGCAAGTATTTCCGTGGTGATTAGCCTGTCTGCCTATGGTGTGATTGCTTATATGCAAAATCAACTGGATATTCTTCTTGTGATTCTAGCCATGATTGGTGGTTTGCTAGGTTTCTTCGTCTTTAACCACAAGCCTGCCAAGGTTTTCATGGGAGATGTGGGAAGTTTGGCTCTAGGTGGGATGTTGGCAGCAATCTCCATGGCCCTCCACCAAGAATGGACCCTTTTACTGATTGGGATTATCTATGTCTTTGAGACAAGCTCTGTTATGATGCAGGTTACCTACTTCAAACTTAGTGGTGGAAAGCGTATTTTCCGTATGACACCTGTGCATCATCATTTTGAGCTTGGAGGATTCTCAGGTAAGGGCAATCCTTGGAGCGAGTGGAAGGTTGATTTCTTCTTTTGGGGAGTTGGGCTCCTAGCAAGTCTCTTGACCCTAGCCTTTTTATACCTACTGTAAAACTAACTTTTGATGACAAAATAAAACAGGATGAAGGGAATCTTCATCCTGTTTTTGTGTGCTTAAAGGTTAGTTGGAGTCATCCTTTCTTCCTTTTAACATAAAAGTGGCTGTAAGGGCTAGGCTGAGTCCTGCTATGAAGAGGAGTGGGTTGGACGCTTCTCCTGTTGCTGGAAGTTCTTCTTTAGGAGAATGATTTCCAGCTTTCGCAAGGATCGGACTAGCTGAAAGTTGTTCAGCCTCGTGTGCCAAGGTTTCTTCATCTGAAGCACTTGGTTTTTCCTCAGTGTTAGAGCTTGTTCCAGTAGCTTGATAGACGACAGCATAGGTACTGAAATGATTAGTGATGAATTCTACCTTTCCGTCTCGAACGTCGAAATCAAGGGCTTGCAACTCCTTGGTCGGAGTGATGTAGTAGATATTTTCGACGCTAGCTGAAATAGGCAAGCGAACCAAGACAGAGCCTTTTGGCTGCAAGCTATGATCGGTTGGATTTTTAAGCTGTAGGTCGTAAGCATCATAGGTCTTGCCAAAGAGTTCTTGAGCTAGGACACGTCGGCTAGAAACGTGAGAAATTCCTTCTAAGTCGCTGGCTCCACCGATGATTTCTACTCCAGTCTTTTTATCTTTTAAGACTTGAACTGGATAGTCAGGAAGGCTAAGGCTTGGAGCAGCCTGATCCCCACTAGTTCCGATAGGTTTGGTGTATTCAGGTTTTTCAACAGTAGGTGCTTCCTCTTGACCTGCTGTTCCGATCGGTTCGGTGTATTCAGGCTTATCTACAGTAGGAGGCTCATCCTGTCCTACGGTCCCGATAGAATCGGTGTATTCAGGCTTTTCTACAGTAGGAGACTCTTCTTGCCCCGCCGTTCCGATAGGATCGGTGTATTCCGGAATTTCTACAGTGGGTGGCACTTCTTGCCCTGCAGTCCCGATAGGCTCAGTGTATTCAGGAATGTCAACAGTAGGAGCTGGCTCGTCCCCCTTGCTTGTAGTTGGCTGACTCTCGTCAACCTTTTTCTCATCCTTTTTAGTAAAGACGGCCACGATAGGGCTGCTTGTGGTATTTCCTTGAATGGTATAAGCTTCAATGGCATTTCCAGCTTTGCGATTGGTTTCGTCAGGGATTGGGATTTGAACTTGATTGTCTTGGATTGATAGGATAGTCTGATCCCCACTGGTAACCAGATGCGTTTCATCCACCTTACGCAAAACTAGAGGATCTTTGACACCTGGGAAGGTCACTGCGATGGCTTCCCAATCTCCAGCTGGTAGGCTTAAGGAAATGGTTTTGTCATTTTCCTTAAGAGGTGCGATACTTGGGCTATCTAAACCAACAGCTGGAGCTTTGATGATATCAAAGGAGTCTAGAGAGATTTTCTTGCGACCTTCTGGCGAATCTGGATCAACTTGTAATGTCAGGGTATGCGGACCGTCAGTGAGATTTGTAAATTCGCCAATAAAAGCTCTCTTTTCAGTTGCACCTGAAGTGTAGAAGTCTAGACTTGGCATTTCTTTGCCATCTAGTGTAACACGTGCTCGTCCAAGAGCGAGGCTCTTTAAGCCAAAGATACGAATACCCGTCCCTGTAAAGGAAATAGTTGCCTGAGCTTCTGAAGCTGCACTAGAGTCGCTGTTGTTAATATCAGCGTATTTTTCCGTACCTCCGTAGAGTTCAGGGTCAGACCAGTCCTTAAACTGGGCACCATACTGGATGCGCGAATCGCGATCATCTATTTTTTCAATCGTATTGCCTGTTCCTGCTAGGATCTTGAAGTAGTCTAATGAAATTTTCGAGCGCTCACTACCACGTCCTTTGTGCTCACGTTTAACACTAAGAGTCAATGTGTGAGGTCCGTCAGATAGTCCTGCGAAGCGACCAATGAGACTACCTTTTTCAGTTGCTCCAGCAGTATGGAAGTCAAGCTCCCCGACTTCTTTGCCATCAATTTTAGCAGTGGCAAGACCTAGTTCAGACGATTTCAGTCCATAGATTTCGATACCAACGCCAGTGAAAGGAATGGTAGCAGTGAGATCTTCGTCTGTGTAGTCTCCTTTTGAAAGGTCAGCAAATTTCTCTGTTCCTCCAAATAATTCTGAGTCTGCCCAGTTTCCAAAGGCAGCTCCGTACTGGATGCGGCTATCTCGGTCGTCCATCAACTCGCTATAGGTTTCGACAGTGGCCTGTTCAGAAACTTGTGTGGAAACTTCGCCCAGCATAGCCTTGACAGTATAAGTATAGGCGAGTTGAGGATTTAGTGATCGGTCAATAAAGTGGGTTTGATTGGTTACAAATTCTCTGGTCGCAGAGGTTTGGCCAGTTTCGTCTTTCACTTGTCTTTGGATGACATAGTGGGTAGCGCCTTCTACTTGGTTGAAGGTAAGTTCGGCAGTGACTCCATTTTGTCGAACGGCTGTCAGACTGGTCACACGGCCAGGGAAATGTTCAAAGGTAATGACGTCACCTTTTTGCGTTGCAAGCTGGATACGATTATCTTTAAGGATCGTTGCCTTGACTGGTTTGCCATTGACCTTGATTTGGCTAGCTTCGATATTTGGATAATCTACAACCAGGTCTCCACCGACATTTGAAAGGAAGGACAAGCTTTGCAGGTTTTTATCTTTCCACTTCATGCTGACTTCAAAGTTACCACGGGCAACCAAGCCAGAAACTTGACCGTCTTTCCATGCATCTGGAAGGGCTGGCAATGGTGCAATATAGCCAGTGTGTGATTGGAGAAGCATTTCTGCCATCCCACTGGTCGCTCCAAAGTTTCCGTCGATTTGGAAAGGCGCGTGGGTATCCCAAAGGTTTTCTAGAGTTGAGTACTTGAGCTGTTCAGCGAGTAAGCGATGGGCACGGTTACCGTCCAGCAGACGAGCCCAGAGGTTGATTTTATTGGCCTTAGACCAACCAGTCCCCCCATCTCCACGGTGATTCAAGGTAGCACGCGCAGCCTCTAGGTATTCAGCCTGGTCCTTGCTAAAGAGCGTACCTGGGAAGAGACCAACTAGATGGGAAACGTGGCGGTGGTGATTTTCAATCCCTTCATTGGTGAATTGCGGACTGTCTTCTTCGTACCATTCTTTGATACGGCCCTCTTTATTGATGTGAAGTGGTTTAAGTTTGTCAAATTTAGCCTTGACCTCTGTGACTAAGTCTTTGTCGACATTCAGATGGTTGGCAACTTCCATGTAGTCGTGGAATAGCTGCCAGACTAGCGATTGGTCAAAGGTATTTCCGATGGTGATGGTACCGTGTTCTGGTGAGTAGGATGGAGAAGACACCCAACGGTCACTGGCCTGGTCATAGTGCAAGAAGGAGTTCCAGAACTTGGCAGTCTCTTTCAACATAGGATAGATCTTTTCTTTGAGATAGGTCTCATCCTTGGTGAATTTGTAGTAGTCATAGACATTCTGCATCATCCAAGCGTTGGCTGCTGGAGACCAACCCCAATAGTAATTCCAGCCTGGAGTAGTCCAGCCAAATGGTGTCGCCTGGGTGTGGACCAGCCAACCATTTTCTTGTCCGTCTTTGGATTCGATACCTGCGTATTCCTTGGCAGCGATACGGCCATAATAGCGCATGTCATCAATGTAATTGATCATTGGCTTGGCAGTTTCAGCAAGGTTGCTCATGTAAGCTGGCCAATAGTTCATTTGCAAATTGACATTGAGGTGGTAGTCAGCGTTCCAAGGTGGATTGTCTACAGCGTTCCAGACTCCTTGGAGGTTGGCAGGAAGAGCATCTGTCCGATCACGAGACGAACTGATGAGTAGATATCGGCCATATTGGAAGAAGAGTTCTTCCAATTTTTGCCCTTTTTCTGGGTTATAGCCTTGAAGGGCCTCTTTTGTCGTTTGAGTAGTCTTGGTTCCGCCTAGATTTAGTTTAACGCGGTTAAAGAGACTTTGATAGTCCTTGATATGGGCCTTTTCAGTGTCTCGTAGTCTTTGGCCTTAGCTGCTTCGACAATCCCTTTAACTGTTTTTTCGAGGTCAATGTCTTTTCGATAGTTGGTTTTTGGATTCTGAGCAAAGTTAGTCTTGGCACTGAGATAGAGGGTCGCATAACTTGCGCCTGTAACGGTTAGAGTTTCGTCCTGAACAGTCACCTTTCCGTCCGTTTTAATTCCTAGATAGGATGCAAATTGAAGGCCGTTATCTTTGACAGTCCCCTTTAGAAGGATCCCATGTTCATCTGTAGTGACATGTCCGTTCTTATAGTTGGAATATTCCCAAGAGTAGTCACCATTAGCAAGCAAGTCCTCTGTCAAGCTGTTCCAAAGGGTAAAGTCAAGCGTCTTGTTTCCTTTTTGGTCAAGTGGGTCACAGTGACATCATCAGGATAGCTGGAGAAGGTTTCGCGTTTGAAGGTCGTCCCATCTTGGGTGTAAGAAGTGGTCGTAGTAGCTTCTGTGATATCTAAACCACGGTGATAATCTGTTACTGTATCCAACCCCTTTTTCTGGTTATTGAAGACCATAAAAATATCACCAAAGGCTAGGTAACGACCATATTGGGCGTTGTTTGGTCCGACTAGATTTTGTTCAGCCAGTTGTTTGGCTTTTTGGCGGTCTCCATCTTCTAGAGCTTTACGAATCTCCGCCAAGACCTTGTAGCGATCCTTGTAGTTCCCTCCATTATAGTCGCTACTGTCGGGTTGGGGACCTCCTGACCAGAGAGTCTTTTCGTTGTACTGAATTCTTTCTTCACCAATTAGACCAAAGACCTTGGCTCCCATCTCGCCATTTCCGACTGGGAGAGCTTGTTTTTCCCATCCATCATAGGAAGGGGGTGTTGGTTGATTGTAGTTGAGTTGATAGTTTTCTTGCTTTGTCACGGGCTGATCTGCTTTTTCAGGTTCCTTATTTGCTTTAGCTTCTACAATGGCTTCTTCACTAGCTTGACTATTTGTCTTCGGAGTCTCCACAGCTGGCTTGCTTTCGGAACTTGGAGTCTCAACTAGAGCTGGTTTAGTGGTCTCGGTCGGTTCAATCTGCTCTGATCCACTATCAGGTTTAGTTGTAGTCTCTACAATACTTGGGTCATTTTGTTGCACTTCAATACCATCAGCTGAGACTGTATGACTGGATAGAAAAACAGCCCCCAGTAAAACAGAAGCAGTCCCAACAGTCAGCTTGCGGATGCTATAGCGACAGGATTTCTCCCAAAATCTTTTATCCATAGAAATCTCCTTTAGTATTTGGAATCGCTTACATTTTGTAAAACAAATCCCTATATTTTTGTTTCTATTCACCTCCCATTCTACTGGTCATCTAGCATTTGTCAATAGCTTTTTAGCAAGAGACATATTTGTTGTTGTTTTTTCTTAAAATAGTAGAAGAAAGTGAGGAAAGGGTGGAATTATTCGTAATTTCATAGTTCAATCTGATTGTAAGACTAACTTAGAATTGGCTTAACCCCCTCTTGAAAGCGTAAAACAAACTAGTCAGGAAAGTCACTTTATGGTATAATATAGAAGACTCAAAAAGAAACAGGAGAAAAAGAATGGATTTACTTTTAGCAATTATCTTGATTGTGCTAGCTTTTCTAGGAGGAGCTCTTGGAGGGATGTACTTGGTTCGTAAGCAAATCGAAAAAGAATTTGCGGACAACCCACGTTTGAACGCTGAGGCAGTTCGTGCTCTTTTGAGCGCAAATGGTCAAAAGCCAAGCGAAGCAAAGGTACAACAAGTTTACCACCAAATTATCCGCCAACAAAAAGCAGCCCTTGCTAACAATAAAAAGAAATAAATAGGAAAAGTCTGGGATGAAAGTTCCAGACTTCTCACTATGTTCAATAGTTCTCAAGGATAAGACTTTTTCCTTGCATTCTATTGATATTTGATTATGATTAAAAGAGAGGCAGTTGACATTTTATCAAGCTGTCGGTTAGTTCCTTCAGGACAAGGAATCATGATGAACTATCAATCAGAAAAAAGACTAGAAAGAAGACTGTATGGATAATCGACCAATTGGTTTTTTGGATTCGGGTGTCGGGGGCTTGACTGTTGTTCGTGAGCTCATGCGCCAGCTTCCCCATGAAGAAATCGTCTATATTGGAGATTCGGCACGGGCGCCCTATGGTCCCCGTCCTGCTGAGCAAATTCGTGAATATACTTGGCAGTTGGTCAACTTTCTCTTGACCAAGGATGTCAAAATGATTGTCATTGCTTGTAATACTGCGACTGCGGTCGTCTGGGAAGAAATCAAGGCGAAACTAGACATTCCTGTTCTAGGTGTGATTTTGCCTGGAGCTTCGGCAGCCATCAAGTCCAGTCAAGGTGGGAAAATCGGGGTGATTGGAACTCCCATGACGGTACAATCAGACATCTACCGTCAGAAAATCCATGATTTGGATCCAGACTTACAGGTGGAAAGTTTGGCCTGTCCCAAGTTTGCCCCCTTGGTTGAATCTGGTGCCTTATCAACTAGTGTAACCAAGAAAGTGGTTTATGAAACCCTGCGTCCCTTGGTCGGCAAGGTGGATAGCTTGATTCTGGGTTGTACCCATTATCCGCTCCTTCGCCCTATCATCCAGAATGTCATGGGACCAAAGGTTCAGCTCATCGATAGTGGGGCTGAGTGTGTACGAGATATCTCCGTCTTACTCAATTATTTTGAAATCAATCGTAGCCGAGATGCGGGGCCTCTTCAACATCGTTTTTACACAACAGCCAATAGCCAAAGTTTTGCTCAGATTGGGGAAGAATGGCTGGAGAAAGAGATTCATGTGGAGCATGTAACATTATGACAAACAAAATTTATGAATACAAGGATGACCAGGACTGGTATGTCGGTGTCTGGGATGTCTATGGAGGCATCTACAGCCTTATCAAAGATCCTCTCGAGCTTGATTTTATGGATTTGGCGCGGATTTTTCGTGATGAGGAAAATGGCTTTCCGATTACGATAACGGTGATGCGCTGGTCTTCTAACTTTCGTCTGCTCTCCTTTATCGTTGAGATTTTAAATGCCGAAGCAGGTCGCAACTTAGAAGTCATCCAACGTCAGGGAGCTCTGCTCTTGGTTGAAAATGGAAAGCTTTTGCATGTTGAATTGCCTAAAGAAGGAGTCGATGTAGAAGCCTTCTTTGAAACTAGCAAGGTTAGAGAAACTCTGCTCATTGCGACTCGTAACGAAGGCAAGACCAAGGAATTCCGAGCTATCTTTGACAAGTTAGGCTACGATGTGGAAAATCTCAATGATTACCCTGATCTACCTGAAGTAGCTGAAACAGGCATGACCTTTGAAGAAAATGCCCGCCTCAAGGCAGAAACCATTTCCCAATTAACAGGCAAGATGGTTTTGGCAGATGATTCTGGTCTCAAAGTCGATGTCCTCGGCGGTTTACCAGGAGTCTGGTCAGCGCGATTCGCTGGTGTGGGAGCTACTGACCGAGAAAACAATGCCAAACTCTTGCACGAATTGGCCATGGTCTTTGATCTCAAGGACCGTTCGGCTCAGTTCCACACAACCCTAGTTGTAGCTAGTCCAAACAAGGAAAGTTTGGTTGTCGAAGCTGACTGGCCGGGTTACATTAACTTTGAACCCAAGGGCGAAAATGGCTTTGGCTATGATCCCCTCTTCCTTGTAGGAGAGACAGGTAAATCCTCAGCAGAGCTAACCCTTGAAGAAAAAAATAGCCAATCCCACCGCGCCTTAGCCGTTAAGAAACTTTTGGAGGTATTTCCATCATGGCAAAGCAAACCATCATTGTAATGAGTGATTCCCATGGCGATAGCTTGATTGTGGAAGAAATTCGTGACCGCTATCTGGGGAAAGTCGATGCCATTTTTCACGATGGTGACTCTGAACTCCGTCCTGATTCACCACTCTGGGAGGGCATCCATGTCGTCAAAGGCAATATGGACTTTTATGCTGGCTACCCAGAACGTTTGGTGACTCAACTTGGTCCGACCAAGATCATCCAGACTCATGGGCACTTGTTTGACATCAATTTCAACTTTCAAAAGTTGGACTACTGGGCTCAGGAAGAAGAAGCGGACATCTGTCTCTATGGTCACTTGCATGTGCCAAATGCTTGGATGGAAGGAAAGACTCTTTTTCTAAATCCAGGCTCCATCAGCCAACCACGAGGGACTATCAGAGAATGTCTCTATGCTCGAGTGGAGATTGATGACAGCTATTTTAAAGTAGACTTTTTGACACGTGACCATGAGGTTTATCCAGGCTTGTCCAAGGAGTTTGCTCGATGATTGCCAAGGAATTTGAAGCATTTTTATTGGAGCAGGAAGAGACTTTTCTTACCCCTGCTGAGAATCTAGCAGCCTTGATTGATACCCATAACGCTGACCATGCAATTTTGGTGCTGAGCCAAATCACCTATACCCGTATCCCTGTTGTGACCTTTGACAAACGCTTTGTTGGAACCATTGGTCTGAGGGACATTTTGGCTTATCAAATGGAGCAAGGTTTGACGGATGAGCAGATGGCAACGACAGACATCGTCAATATGACCAAGACAGATGTGGCAGTCGTCGCTCCAGACTATAACATCACAGAGGTCCTCCATAAACTGGTGGATGAACCCTTCTTGCCAGTGGTAGATGGTGAAGGAATTTTCCAAGGAATCATCACGCGCAAGTCCATCCTCAAGGCCGTCAATGCCCTTTTGCATGACTTTAGTAAGGAATATGAGATTCGATGCAAATGAGAGATAGGATTTCAGACTTTTTAGAGGGAAAGCAGGGCTTGTCTGCCAATTCAAAGCAATCTTATAAGTATGATCTGGAGCAATTTTTAGACATTGTAGGTGAGCGGATCTCTGAGACTAGTCTCAAGATTTACCAAGCCCAACTAGCCAATCTAAAAATCAGCGCCCAGAAACGGAAACTTTCGGCCTGTAACCAATTTCTCTACTTTCTCTATCAAAAAGGGGAGGTGGACAGTTTTTACCGTCTGGAATTAGCCAAGCAAGCTGAAAAGAAGACTGAAAAACCAGAGATTCTAAACTTAGACTCTTTTTGGCAGGAAAGTAATTATTCAGAAGGACGCTTGCTGGCGCTTCTTATTTTGGAAATGGGACTTTTGCCAAGTGAGATTTTAGCCCTTAAGGTTGCAGATATCAATCTGGATTTTCAGGTGTTGCGAATTAACAAGGCTTCCCAACAGAGGATTGTTACCATTCCCACGACCTTGATTCCAGAGCTAGAACCCTTGATGGGGCAGACCTATCTCTTTGAAAGGGGAGGGAAAGCCTACTCTCGTCAGTGGGCCTTTCGTCAGCTGGAGTCCTTTGTCAAGGAGAAAGGTTTCCCAACCTTATCCGCTCAAGCCTTGCGGGAACAGTTCATTCTAAGACAAATAGAAAACAAGGTCGATTTGTACGAAATTGCAAAAAAACTAGGATTAAAAACAGTCCTGACCTTAGAAAAATATAGATAATGGATATTAAATTAAAAGATTTTGAAGGGCCGCTGGACTTACTCTTGCACCTGGTTTCTAAGTACCAGATGGATATTTACGATGTGCCCATTACAGAAGTTATCGAACAGTACCTAGCCTATGTCTCAACTCTGCAGGCCATGCGTCTGGAAGTGACGGGCGAGTATATGGTCATGGCCAGTCAGCTCATGCTGATCAAGAGTCGCAAGCTCTTGCCAAAGGTAGCAGAAGTGACAGACTTGGAGGATGATCTGGAGCAGGACCTTCTCTCTCAAATCGAAGAATACCGCAAGTTCAAACTCTTGGGTGAGCACTTGGAGGCTAAGCACCAAGATCGGGCCCGGTACTATTCCAAAGCGCCAACAGAGTTGATTTACGAAGATGCAGAGCTCGTACATGACAAGACGACCATTGACCTTTTTTTGGCTTTTTCAAATATCCTAGCCAAGAAAAAAGAAGAATTTGCTCAGAATCATACAACTATCTTGCGAGATGAGTATAAAATTGAGGACATGATGGTCATCGTAAAAGAGTCCTTGACTGGACGAGACCAGTTGCGCTTGCAGGATTTGTTCAAGGAAGCCCAGAATGTCCAAGAGGTTATTACCCTCTTTTTGGCGACCTTAGAGTTAATCAAAACCCAGGAACTGATCCTCGTGCAAGAGGAGAGTTTCGGAGATATCTATCTCATGGAAAAGAAGGAAGAAAATCAAGAGGCACAAAGCTAGACTTGATAGAGAGGAAAGATGAGTACTTTAGCAGAAATAGAAGCGCTCTTGTTTGTGGCAGGTGAAGATGGGATTCGGGTTCGTCAGTTGGCTGAACTCCTCTCACTTCCACCGACAGGCATCCAACAGAGTTTAGAAAAATTAGCCCAGAAGTATGAAAAAGACCAAGAGTCGAGCTTGTCCCTGATCGAGACAGGTGGTGCATACAGATTGGTCACCAAGCCTCAATTTGCAGCGATTTTGAAGGAATACTCCAAGGCACCCATCAACCAAAGTTTGTCTCGGGCTGCTCTTGAAACCTTGTCCATCATTGCCTACAAGCAGCCTATCACGCGGATAGAAATTGATGCTATCCGTGGGGTTAACTCGAGTGGGGCCTTGGCAAAGTTGCAGGCCTTTGACTTGATACGAGAAGATGGGAAAAAAGAAGTGTTGGGGCGCCCCAACCTCTATGTGACTACGGATTATTTCCTAGATTACATGGGAATTAACCATTTGGAAGAACTGCCAGTGATTGATGAGCTTGAGATTCAAGCCCAAGAAAGCCAATTATTTGGTGAAAGGATAGAAGAAGATGAGAATCAATAAATATATTGCCCACGCAGGTGTGGCCAGTAGGAGAAAAGCAGAAGAGCTGATCAAACAAGGCTTGGTGACGGTCAACGGCCAAGTGGTGCGTGAACTAGCAACCACTATCAAAGCTGGCGATAAGGTTGAAGTTGAAGGACAACCTATCTACAACGAAGAAAAGGTCTACTATCTGCTTAACAAACCACGTGGAGTGATTTCCAGTGTGACAGATGACAAGGGCCGCAAGACTGTTGTCGACCTCTTGCCCAATGTCAAGGAGCGCATCTACCCTGTGGGACGTTTGGACTGGGATACGTCAGGGGTTTTGATTTTGACCAATGATGGTGATTTTACGGATGAGATGATTCACCCCCGTAATGAGATTGATAAGGTCTATGTCGCGCGTGTTAAAGGTGTGGCTAATAAGGACAATCTCCGCCCCTTGACCCGCGGTCTTGAGATTGATGGCAAGAAAACCAAGCCAGCTGTTTACGAAATTCTCAAAGTGGATCCAGTCAAAAATCGCTCAGTAGTGCAGTTGACTATCCATGAGGGACGTAATCATCAGGTTAAAAAGATGTTTGAAGCTGTCGGTCTTCAAGTGGATAAGTTGTCTCGGACACGTTTTGGACACTTAGACTTGACAGGTCTTCGTCCAGGAGAATCCCGTCGCCTTAATAAAAAAGAAATCAGCCAACTACACACTATGGCTGTAACCAAGAAATAATGAAACGCATCTTAATAGCGCCAGTACGCTTTTACCAACGTTTTATCTCCCCAGCCTTTCCCCCCTCTTGTCGCTTTGAGCCGACTTGTTCCAACTACATGATTCAGGCTATTGAAAAACATGGCTTCAAGGGTGTTCTGATGGGCTTGGCTCGGATTTTACGTTGCCACCCCTGGTCGAAAACAGGTAAGGACCCCGTCCCAGATCACTTTTCCCTCAGACGAAATCAAGAAAAAAAATAACCCAACATCACCTGATGTTGGGTTTTCTTGTTTATTTCAAAGCTTTTTGTGCGTCTTCAATCATGAGTTTGGTTGATTCAAGACCGCCTCCGCTTAGATACCAGAGGTCTGGTGTTAGTTGGATAATTTTATCATTTTTCGCAGCAGGAGTTTCAGCGATGAGGGCATTTTCTAGGACGCCGTCGTTGCTTGAGTTGTCCCCGCCGATGGCAAGGGTACGGTTGATGACAAATAGGATGTCAGGATTGATTTCTTTGACACTTTCAAAGCTGACTTCCTGTCCGTGGCGAGAGTCTTCAAATTGAGTGTCAGTTGGCTTGAATTTCAAGGTTTGGTACAAGAAAGAGAAACGAGATTGGGCACCAAAGGCAGCCATTTTTCCTTCATTGAGGAGAATCGCAAGGGCTTTTTTGTCAGAACTTTCGTTTTTAGTAGCGACTTCCTGAATGCTCTTGTCTAGGTTGGCTAATTCTTCTTTGGCTTTCTGTGTACCAGTTTCGCCAAAGGCGCTTGCTAGGGATTCGATGTTGGTCTTGGTAGAAGCCCAGTAGTCGTCCTTACTTACTTGGAAGAGAACGGTTGGCGCGATTTCTTTGAACTTGTCTACGAATTTTTGGGTACGTGGAGAAGCGATAATCAAATCCGGCTCAAGAGCAGCAATGGCTTCTAGGTCTGGCTCAACCATGGAACCCACATTGTTGACATTTCCTGCAAGATCTTTTAGGTAAGTCGGAACAGTTTTTGTAGGCATTCCGACGATATTCTTTTCAAAACCTAAAGCGCGAATAGTATCCGCAGCACCGAGGTCAAAGGTCACAATCTTTTCAGGAACCTTTGAAAGTTTGACCTCATCTAGTGAACTTTTAATGGTTACCTCTGTTGGAGCAGAGCTACTTGTCTCTGTCTGGCTAGTGCTTGAGTTTGTATTTGTACTACATGCACCAAGTAGGAGCAAGAAGCTGGTCACTAGGGCAGTGAGATAAAGTTTAAGGGATGTTTTCATGATTTCTCCTTTTTAAAATGTGATAACGATGTAGGGAGTCTCTTAGATAGGCTTATTAGCTAAGAGACAGAGAATTCTCTAACATGAGTTTCTGAGTTACTAGCTATAGATACAGATCTTTTTACCATTGATATCAGCTAGCGTGATAGGAATCTCATAGAGTTGACTGAGCAAGTCAGCCTGCATGATTTGAGCAGTCGTTCCCTTGCAAAAGACTTGACCGTCCTTGAAGGCAACAATTTCATCCGCATATTGGCTAGCCATGTTGATATCGTGGAGGACGATGATAATGGTTTTGCCAAGTTCCTCCACCAGTCGCCGAAGGATCTGCATCATGCTGACACTTTGCTTGATATCGAGATTATTGAGCGGTTCGTCTAGCAAGATAAAGTCTGTATCCTGGGCCAGTACCATAGCGATAAAGACACGTTGCAACTGTCCACCAGACAGACTATCGATGTAGCGGTCTTTTAAGCTTGTCAGTTCCAGGTAGTCCAGGGTTTCTCGGATTTTTTCCCAGTCTTCTGCCTTCAGTCGACCACGGCTGTAGGGAAAACGTCCAAAGCTGACTAGTTCTTCAACGGTCAATTTGGCTTGGTAATTGATCTTCTGCTTTAGGATGGTGAGCTCTTTGGCTAGTTCTTGCGAATTCCAACTCTCGATTTCACGCCCTTTGATACTGAGGATTCCCTGATCTTTCTTGGTCAGTCTGCTCATGATGGAGAGAAGAGTTGATTTTCCAGCACCATTTGGACCAATGAAGGCTGTCAGTGTCTGAGGACTGACTTCAAGGAAAATGTCTTGCAAAATATCCTGTTTTTGAATGGATTTGTCAATGTTTTCCAGTTTCACCGACGGGCCCTCCTGTATAGTAAGATAAAGAATAAGAGACCACCCACACTCTCGATGATCATGCTGATGCGAATTTCCAGCGCAAAGACTCGTTCGATGAGGGCTTGCCCCAAGGTTAAGCTAATAAATCCAATTAGAATGGCTACGATAAAGAGCAACTTGTGTCGATAATCTTTGACAATCAGGTAAGTGAGATTGGCCAGCATAAAGCCAAAGAAGGCCATAGGCCCTACCAAGGCAGTGGCTGTTGAGGTCAAGAGCACGATGCCCCAGAGGAGTTCTCTCTGTTCTTTTTCAACATCTAGTCCCAGTATCTGAGCCGTTTCTCTTTGCAGGTGCAAGACATCCAGAACGACTGCTTTGCGAAAGAAAAAGATTGTCAAAGCGAGGATGATCAGAGAACCGATGGCTAGGATGGAAGTGTTGAGATGCTGAAAGGAGGCAAAGAGACTGTTCTGCAGTTTATCGTATTCATTTGGATCCATCAGAACTTGGAGGAAGGTACTGATATTTCGAAAGAGACTTCCCAGGGCTAGGCAGATTAGTAGGATGAAGACCAAATTTTGCTTCATCAGCGTCTTCAAGTAACCTTGTAAGGCGAGAAAGAAGAGGGATTGAAGCAGAAGCAAGACTAGAAATTCTAAGATAGGAGACTTTCCAAGCTGTAGAAATTTGCTTTCAAATATCAGTAGCAGGGTCTGTAGCAAGACATAGAAGGCTTCGATTCCCAAAATACTTGGCGTCAGAAATCGATTTTCCGTCAGGGTTTGAAAACTAATGGTCGAAATCCCTGTCGCGATGGCTACCAAGAGATAAACGATGATTTTTTGGGAACGTAGCTTCCAGGCAAAGGAAGATAGATGGGTGATGGGCCAAAAGTAGAGAAGACAAGCTCCAATGGCCAGAATAATGAGAAGGCAGAAGAGCTTGGTATGTTTGCTTTTAAACTGCATCTTTTTGTCCCCCTCTCCAGAGAAGTAGGATAAAGACGAGGCTACCGATGATTCCTAGTAGGAGACTGACAGACAGCTCATAGGGCCGAATCAAGACTCGAGAGAGGATGTCGCAGGCCAGAACCATATTGGCTCCGACCAGAGCGACCATGAGTTTAGTTTGGCTCAGATTATCTCCATAGCGCTTGCGGACAAGATTGGGAACGATGACCCCGAGAAATGGCAAGGCACCCACGGTAATCATGGTGACACTTGTCGTTAGCGCCACTAGAAATAGGGCCAGCTTTTCAAGTAGGGAGTAAGAAATTCCCAAACTCTCACTGGTTTCCTTACCCAGATTCATGATGGTAAAGGTTTGGGATAATTTCCAAACGGCTATCAGGATAATGAGGCCTAAGAAGAGCCACTCATACTGATGGGTCTGAATCATGGAGAAGGAACCCTGGGTCCAAGCCGTCATACTCTGAACCAGATTGAAACGATAGGCGATAACTTCTGTGATAGAACCGATAATTCCACTATAGATGATCCCGATTAAGGGCAACATCCACCTTTCCTTTACAGAAAAAATAGTCATAAAGGCTAGGAAGAAGAGAGTAAATAAGATGGAAGAGCCAAAAGCAAAGATCATCTTTTGGGTCAGACTCGCAGACGGAAAGACAAAGAGGCTTAACACCATTCCCAGTTTGGCAGCTTCTGTCGTTCCGACTGTACTCGGAGCAGCAAATTGATTTTGAGTAATGGTCTGCATGAGGAGTCCTGCCATGCTCATGCTAGAGGCTGCAAGGAGAATACTGATGGTTCTTGGAAGACGCGACTCTTGAAAGAGAAGCCAAGTCTGTTGGTCAAAAGCAAAGAATTTTTCCCAAGAAAAATCACTGGTTCCAATGGTAATGGAGAGAAAGACTAGGAGTAGAAGTAAGCCTGTTAAAATATGAGAGAGTTTCATGCCCCGTCCTTTCATGTAGATTTGGTATAAAAATACCCTTGGAGATAATGTAACACGATTTTTTTAATCTGTCAATAAATTTTCTGACAATTTAATGTAAAAAGGAAGAAAAATTCCTGAAATTACATCTGCCCTTCTCTTTTATTGGAAAACTGAGTAAAAACCAATCCACCTTCCCACTATCCTTCTCCTATAAAAAGTGGTAAAATGGAGGACAGAAAGAAGGAACTGATATGACAACATTATTTTCAAAAATCAAAGAAGTAACAGAGCTTGCTGCGATCTCAGGCCACGAAGCGCCTGTCCGGACTTATCTTCGTGAGAAGTTAACACCACATGTGGATGAAGTAGTGACAGATGGCTTAGGTGGTATTTTCGGTATCAAGCATTCAGAAGCTACGGATGCACCGCGTGTCTTGGTCGCTTCTCACATGGATGAAGTTGGTTTTATGGTCAGCGAGATTAAGCCAGACGGTACTTTCCGTGTGGTTGAAATCGGTGGCTGGAACCCTATGGTGGTTAGCAGTCAACGCTTTAAACTTTTTACGCGTGACGGTCGTGAAATTCCTGTGATCTCAGGATCTGTTCCTCCACATTTGACTCGTGGAAAGGGTGGACCAACCATGCCAGCCATTGCCGATATCGTTTTTGATGGTGGGTTTGCGGACAAGGCTGAGGCAGAAAGTTTTGGTATCCGTCCGGGTGACACCATCGTGCCAGATAGCTCAGCGATCTTAACAGCCAATGAAAAAAATATCATCTCAAAAGCTTGGGATAATCGCTACGGTGTCCTCATGGTAAGCGAGCTAGCTGAAGCTTTATCAGGTCAAAAACTGGGAAATGAACTCTATCTTGGCTCTAACGTCCAAGAAGAGGTTGGTCTGCGTGGTGCTCATACTTCCACAACCAAGTTTGACCCAGAAGTCTTTCTGGCAGTTGACTGTTCACCTGCTGGTGATGTTTATGGTGGCCAAGGTAAGATTGGGGACGGAACCTTGATTCGCTTCTACGATCCAGGTCACTTGCTCCTCCCAGGCATGAAAGATTTCCTTTTGACAACGGCTGAAGAAGCAGGTATCAAGTACCAATACTACTGTGGAAAAGGTGGAACGGACGCTGGAGCAGCTCATCTGAAAAATGGTGGTGTCCCATCTACAACTATCGGTGTTTGTGCTCGTTATATCCATTCTCACCAAACCCTCTACGCTATGGATGACTTCCTAGAAGCACAAGCTTTCTTGCAAGCCTTGGTGAAAAAATTGGATCGTTCAACGGTTGATTTGATTAAACATTATTAAGCATAAGGGAGGTGATCAGGATGGCAGAACCAAACCTAGAAAGCCTTATAAGAGATCTCTACAACCATGCTCGTCAGGGTTTGAGTGAAGATTTAGTTGCTGCTCTCCTAGAGACTGCTAAAAAACTACCCACTACAAATGAGCAATTACTAGCAGTCCGTCTCTCAGGACTGGTCACCCGTGAATTGCTCACCAATCCCAAACACCCAGCACCTGAATTGATCAACTTGGCTCGCTTTATCAAAAGAGAAGAAGCCAAGTACAGGGGCACTGCAGTTTCTGCTATTATGTTTGGTGAACTCTTTAAAATGCTTTGATTCCATTGTGAATCAAAGCATTTTTTACGTTAGAAAAAATATTCTTGATTAAGAGACGAAAAAAACCACCTAAATTAAGGTGGCTTCTTACCAATTAAATTTGTTCAGCGATGACCTTTTCAGCAAGGTTCATGGCGTGATCAGATACACGAGTGTAATGGGAAATAATGTCGATAAAGTTGACTCCAGCTTGTGTAGAACATTCACCTTTGTTAAGGCGTTTGATATGGGTCTTTCTGAGAACGCGTTCCATATTGTTGATTTCTTTATGGCGTTCAATCAGACTTTGAGCTTTTTCAATATCATTGTTTTCCACACTATCAAGGGCATCCTTGATGAATGTAGTTGTTGCTTGATAAATCTCAGCTAATTCCTCTAAAGCAGCATCAGAAAATTGAACATTCTTACGTTGAAGGTAGTCTGTTAGGTTGAGCAAGCCTTCTGCGTGGTCCCCAATCCGTTCCAAATCACGAGATGAATCTAGGATGTTGGTCAAGACTTCGCTTTCCTTTTGACTCAAGGATTCGCTTGAGAGTCTGATGAGGTAACGAGTGAGTTTTTCATCGATGGTATTGATGGCTTCCTCTGTCTTGTGCCCTTTTTCAGCTACCTTTTCATCCAAACCGATGATATAGGTATAAGAAAGGTCAAAAGCTTTGGCTGCATAGTTCCCCAAGTGCAAGAGTTCTTTTTTGGCATTTCCTAGAGCGATAGAAGGAGATTGCTGGATAAGTTGCTCGTCGAGATAGAGGGGCTCGTACTTGACAACCTCGTCTTCACCAGGGATGAGCTTGGTTACAAAGTAGGCCAAGGCTCCGATGAATGGAAATTGTACAATGGTGTTACTTACGTTAAAGGCACCGTGAGAGAAGGCGATGGTCATCTCAGGTGAGAGGTGAAGGAGTGCCTGGAAGTACTCGATCATAGCAGTAAAGGGGCCTAATAGGATTAAGCAAAGAATAGTTCCTAAAACGTTAAAGGTAACGTGGGTTGCCGCAACGCGTTTCGCAGAGACATTGGCTCCAGCTGCCGCAATGATAACTGTTAAGGTTGTCCCGATATTATCCCCGAAGAGAACTGGTAGTGAACCTTTAAGGTCAAGGAACCCACCTGCATAGAGGCCTTGCAAAATCCCGATTGTAGCCGAGGAAGCCTGGATGAGGACGGTAATCACTGCACCAGCTACCACTCCTAAAATAGGATTTTGTCCCAAGGTGACCATATACTCCTTGAATTGTGGTAAATCTTTAAGCGGACTCATACCGGCACTGATGAGGTTAAGGGCGTAGAAGATTCCCCCGACACCAAACAGGATGCGCCCGATATTGTTTGCTGTTCTGTTTTTTGTAAAGAAGAGGAACATGGTTCCAAGGAAAATCAGAGGTAAAGCATACTCGCCTAGTTTGAAACCGATGATAAAGGAAGTAACAGTGGTTCCGATGTTGGCCCCCATGATAATTCCGATAGCCTGTCTAAGAGTGAGAAGACTAGCGCTGACCAGCCCAACCGTGATAACTGTAACCCCTGTACTTGACTGAATGAGGGCAGTCACGACAATCCCGACTAGAACACCTAAAAAGGGATTGCTGGTGTATTTGTCAATGTAAAAACGAAGGCGATCTCCAGCAGCTTGTTGCAAACCGTCTCCCATGGTCTTAATACTGTATAAAAACAGTCCTAGACCTCCTAAAAAGTGAAATAAAATTTCCTGCCAATTAATGGACATTTCTTTTTCCTCCGAAAAATAATAACGGAATTTCTCCTATTCTATTTTAAAGGATAAAAGTAAATCTCACAAGTGTTTAGCTGAAATTTTCATAAGAAACAAGAACTTTCTTTTAAAATGAGAGATAGATTCCCTTTAAGATAGATGATTTATAGGATTGTGTCCAAATTTTACTGATTATTATCCTAGTTATAGTTTTTATGTTAAATAGATTGACATCGCTTTCATATAGTATAAAATGAAGATGATCCTGTTCTGGTGGTGTGCACTGAGAACAGTTACTTTTTATCAAAAAGTAAAGCGCTTACTTTATATTTTATTAGGAGGATAAGATGAAAGATCTATTTTTTGAAAAACGTTGCCGTTACAGTATTCGTAAGCTGTCAATCGGGGCTTGTTCCTTGATGATTGGTTCAGCTCTATTTGCGAGCCCAGCTCTTGCCGAACAAGTCGCAGTCCCTGAAACAGCTGCAAATACGAGCGCCCAAGCTACAAGCGCTAGTGAAACAACTAATCCAGATACTGCAGCCCTTGAAAAACAATTAGAGGAAACAGAGAACAAAGTAGCTGAGCAACCAATTTCAGAAAACACTCCAGCAATAACGGATCTGGTTAATGAAAAAGAAGAAGCAAAGCCAACTCCGACAGATAAAACTGAAAAACCTGCTCAACCAACTGAAAAAGAAGAAGTTAAACCAGAGGAAACTCCTCAAGTAGCTGAGAAGAAAGCCGACAAACCGACTCTAGCAGACGTTCCTAAAAATGAAGAAAAGAGTCTCCGACCAAAAGAAATCAAATTTGATACCTGGGAGGATTTGTTGAAATGGGAACCGGGTGCGCGTGAGGATGATCCCATTAACCGTTCATCAGTTGAACTCGCCAAGCGCCATAGAGGCCAGTTGGTTAACGAAAAAGCAAGCAGAAGAGCCAAGGTTCAGGCGCTGGCAAATACCAACTCAAAGGCCAAAGACCACGCTTCTGTTGGTGGAGAAGAATTCAAGGCCTATGCTTTTGACTACTGGCAATACTTGGATTCAATGGTCTTCTGGGAAGGTCTAGTTCCAACTCCAGATGTCATTGATGCAGGCCACCGCAACGGAGTTCCCGTTTATGGAACCCTCTTTTTCAACTGGTCAAATAGCATTGCCGACCAAGAGAAATTTGCAGCTGCCTTGAAACAAGACGCAGATGGCACCTTCCCAATTGCACGCAAACTCGTTGATCTCGCTAAATACTATGGCTTTGATGGCTATTTCATCAATCAGGAAACAACGGGGGAATTGGTAGCACCTCTTGGTGAAAAAATGCGCCAATTCATGCTCTATACAAAAGAATACGCAGCCAAAGTCAACCACCCGATCAAGTATGCTTGGTACGATGCCATGACCTACAAATACGGTCGTTACCACGAAGATGGTCTAGGTGATTACAACTACCAGTTCATGCAAAAAGAAGGCGACAAGGTTCCTGCGGATCAATTCTTTGCCAATTTCAACTGGAACAAGGAAAAGAATGACCACTCCGTAGAGATGGCAAAATGGCTAGAACGTAGCCAGTATGATGTCTTTGCAGGCTTGGAATTGCAACAAGGTGGCTCTTATAAGACCAAAGTCAAATGGGATGCCCTCTTAGATGAAAAAGGCAAGTTGCGTTTGTCACTTGGACTTTTTGCACCAGATACGATTACCAGTCTAGGAAAAACAGGCGAAGATTACCACAAGAATGAAGATATCTTCTTCACAGGTTACCAAGGAGATCCAACGGCTCAAAAACCAGCTGACAAAGAGTGGTATGGAATTGCCAATTTAGTTGCTGACCGCACACCAGCAGTTGGCCGAACCTTCACGACCTCCTTTAATACAGGTCATGGTAGAAAATGGTTTGTAGACGGCAAAGTTTCTAAGGATTCTGAGTGGAACTACCGTTCTGTTTCTGGTGTCTTACCAACATGGCGCTGGTGGCAGACTTCAACGGGGGAAAAACTTCGTGCAGAATATGACTTTACAGATGCCTACAATGGTGGAAACTCTCTTAAATTCTCAGGTGATGTAGCTGGTAAGACGGACCAGGATGTGAATTTGTATTCTACCAAGCTAGAAGTAACTGAGAAAACCAAACTTCGTGTTGCCCACAAGGGAGGAAAAGGCTCTAAAGTTTATATGGCTTTCTCTACAACACCAGACTACAAATTTGAGGATGCAGCCGCATGGAAAGAACTAACTCTCTCTGATGACTGGAAGAATGAAGAATTTGACCTTAGCTCACTAGCAGGTAAAACCATCTATGCAGTCAAACTCTTCTTCGAACATGAAGGGGCTGTAAAAGATTATCAGTTTAACCTAGGTCAATTAACCATTTCAGACAATCACCAAGCGCCACAAGCACCTACAGGTCTCTCTGTGGTGAAGCAATCTCTTAAGAATGCCCAAGAAGCTGAAGCAGTGGTCCAATTTGCTGGTAACCAAGATGCAGATTTCTATGAAGTCTACGAAAAAGACGGTGATAACTGGCGTTTGTTGACAGGATCATCTGCTTCCACTATCTACTTGCCAAAAGTTAGTCGCTCTGCTAATGCGACTGGTACGACTCAGGAACTGAAAGTCGTTGCAGTTGGTAAAAATGGCCTCCGTTCCGAAGCTGCGACGGCATCCTTTAACTGGGGCATGACAGTTCAGGATACGACTCTCCCAAGACCTTTAGCTGAAAATATTGTTCCAGGGGCAAAGGTTATCGGTAGTACTTTCCCAAATACTGAAGGTGGAGAAGGTATTGAAGGCATGTTGAACGGTACGATTACAAGTTTGTCAGACAAGTGGTCTTCAGGACAATTGAGCGGTAGTGTCGATATTCGTTTGACCCAACCACGTCGTGTTGTCAGATGGGTAATGGATCATGCGGGAGCTGGTGGTGAGTCTGTTAACGATGGTCTGATGAATACCAAGGACTTTGATCTTTATTACAAGGATACAGATGGCGAGTGGAAACTAGCTAAGGAAGTCCGTGGCAATAAAGCGCACGTGACGGATATCACTCTTGATAAACCAATCACCGCCCAAGACTGGCGTTTGCATGTCATTACATCTGATAACGGAACACCTTGGAAAGCCATTCGTATCTACAACTGGAAGATGTACGAAACCTTGGACACAGAAAGTCAAAATATTCCAATGGCTAAGGTAGCTGCTCGTTCACTTGGAAACCATCAAGTTCAACTTGGTTTCTCTGATGTTCCAGCGGGTGCAACTATCACCGTTTACGACAAGGCAGATTCACAAACACCAATTGCAACCTTGAAGTCTGAAACTGGAGGCGACTTGGCAACAGCACCATTGGGCTTTGACAAGCAACCAACTCTCCTCTACTATCGTACCCAACTACCTGGCAAAGAAATCAGTAACACCTTGGCAGTAGCAATTCCGCAGGATGAGAGAAAAATTGCTGCAGTTAGCCTTGAAAAAGGACCTAAGAAGATAGTTTACAAAGAGGGAGAAAAACTTGACCTTAGAGGTGGGACTCTCCGTGTTCAATACGAAGGGGGACAAGCCGATGAGCTGATCAACCTTACTCACTCAGGTGTGACAGTATCTGGCTACAACGCTCATCAAAAAGGGGAACAAAAGCTCACAGTCAGCTACCTTGGACTTCCAGTTACTGGTGCCTTGAAGGTACAAGTGACTGGTCAAGATGAAGGGAAGCCGAAAGAAGTAGCAGGCTTGTACATTACTCAGAAACCGAAAACAGACTATCTAGTAGGAGAGCAACTGGATCTTGCAGAAGGTCGCTTCGGTGTTCTCTATGATGATGAGACGGAAGAAAGTCATGCCTTTACGGACCAAGGTGTTGAAATCACGGGCTATGATGCTCAGAAGACTGGACGACAAACCTTGACCTTGCATTACAAGGGACACACTGCTGAGTTCGATGTCTTGGTTTCTCCAAAAGCAGCTGTCAACGATGAGTACCTCAAACAAGAAATCACTGCTGCCCAAGGTCGCCAGTCAACCCTTGGCTACACCTTCTCAAGCGAGGACAAACAAGCAGCACTAGTAGAGAAGCTCAATGCAGCGAAAGCTGTAGCAGAAAACCATAATGCTAGCCAAGAAGAAGTCAATCGGGCTTTGAATGAGTTGAAACAAGCAGGGACAGCCTTGGATGGAAATCAACGTTATCAGACTGCTAGAGAAGAATTGGAAGGTTTGCTCGAATCCCTTCGTGAAAAAGATCCTAAAGCTGAGTTGATTGCCCAAGCAGAAACCTTGTTGGCTTCAGAAATGCCAACTCCACAAGCTTTTGCGGAAATGAAAGAAAAGCTAAATAAGAAACTAGCTCCTGCAGAAGAAAGTCATCATGTTGGAAGCGTGGATCCAAATGAAGTGGCCCCAACGGTTGAGGCCCTCCCTGAACTAGTTATTGAAACTGAAACAACAGCCTTTGAACGTCAGGAGCGACCAAACGCAGCCCTTCTCAAAGGACAACGCCGTGTTGTGCAAGCTGGAGTTGAAGGCCAAGTTCGCCACTTTGTAGCAGTAGATACCCAAGGCAAACGCACTCTTCGTTCGACTGAGGTAGTCAAGGAAGCAATCCCAGAAATCACCGAAGTTGGAACAAAAGTTCTATCAAGCAACCAACCAGCTGAAGGTGTGAAAGATTTAGTTCTAGAAACTCCGAAACTGGAAATTGAAGAGGGGACAGTTTCCTTCGAACGTCAGGAACGACCAAATGCAGCCCTTCTCAAAGGACAACGCCAGCTAGTTCAAGCAGGAGTTGAAGGCCAAGTTCGTCGCTTTGTAGAAGTTGATGGTCAGGGCAAACGCACCCTTCATTCTACTGAGGTTCTCAAGGAAGCCCTTCCAGAAATTGTTGAAGTTGGAACGAAAGAAGAGCAAGTCTCACAAACAAGGGATCAAGCGCTCTCAGCAACACCAGCAAAAGTTGAAGAAACAAGCAGAGAGCTTCCAAATACGGGAGCGACAAGAGATGCTAGCCTAGTAGCGCTGGGACTTCTCGGACTAATGAGTGGCTACGGCTTGCTCTCTAAAAAGAGGAGAGAAGACTAATCAGATTTACGAATCTTGGATTTTCTCATAAAAACTAAAAAACAAGGTTTGACTATAGATTAGTCAGGCCTTGTTTTAATTACTTATTTTATGAGGTCTTTCTAGTTTTAATTTTAAAAAAAGTAGTTTCAGTTGCAAGAATGAACAAGAAAAGTTTAGGGTTTTTCTATCTCTTTTGCGGATTTTGTGATATAATTAACACGTATAAAAAAAGAAGGAGTCATATCTAATGGCAAAATTGACTGTTAAAGACGTTGACTTGAAAGGGAAAAAAGTTCTCGTTCGTGTTGACTTCAACGTACCTGTTAAAGATGGCGTGATTACCAATGACAACCGTATCACTGCAGCTCTTCCAACTATCAAGTACATCCTTGAACAAGGTGGACGTGCAATCCTCTTCTCTCACCTTGGACGTGTAAAAGAAGAAGCAGACAAAGAAGGTAAATCACTTGCTCCTGTAGCTGCTGACTTGGCTGCTAAATTGGGACAAGAAGTTAAATTTATCCCAGGTGTTACACGTGGTGCTGAATTGGAAGCCGCTGTTAACGCTCTTGAAGATGGACAAGTTCTCTTGGTTGAAAACACTCGTTTCGAAGATGTTGATGGCAAGAAAGAATCTCAAAACGATCCTGAACTTGGTAAATACTGGGCATCACTTGGAGATGGCATCTTCGTAAACGATGCATTCGGTACAGCTCACCGTGCACACGCATCTAACGTTGGTATCTCAGCAAACGTTGAAAAAGCAGTTGCTGGTTTCCTTCTTGAAAACGAAATTGCCTACATCCAAGAAGCTGTTGAAGCTCCAGAACGTCCATTCGTAGCGATCCTTGGTGGTTCAAAAGTATCTGACAAGATCGGTGTCATCGAAAACTTGCTTGAAAAAGCTGATAAAGTTCTTATCGGTGGTGGGATGACTTACACATTCTACAAAGCTCAAGGTATCGAAATCGGTAACTCACTTGTAGAAGAAGACAAATTGGATGTTGCGAAAGCTCTTCTTGAAAAAGCAAACGGCAAATTGATCTTGCCAGTTGACTCAAAAGAAGCAAACGCATTTGCTGACTACACTGAAGTGAAAGACACTGAAGGTGAAGCAGTTGATCCAGGTTTCCTTGGTTTGGATATCGGTCCAAAATCTATCGCTAAATTTGACGAAGCTTTGACTGGTGCCAAAACAGTTGTATGGAACGGACCTATGGGTGTATTTGAAAACCCTGACTTCCAAGCTGGAACAATCGGTGTCATGGATGCTATCGTGAAACAACCAGGTGTGAAATCAATCATCGGTGGTGGTGACTCAGCTGCCGCAGCCATCAACCTTGGCCGTGCAGACAAGTTCTCATGGATCTCTACTGGTGGTGGAGCATCAATGGAACTCCTTGAAGGTAAAGTATTGCCAGGACTTGCAGCTTTGACTGAAAAATAAATAGTTTAACTAAAGGAAGATGGTGTGACCATCTTCTTTTTAATTTAATTTATAAATAGGTGGAATTTTTCTATAAATAAAAAAAGAGTAAATATTTGCATCCTGCCTTGTAAAGTGCTAGTATAAAAAGTAACGACTAAATTTAGATAAGGAAAAGGATTATAATGAAAAATAAAAAAGAAGTCTATGGATTTCGTAAAAGCAAAGTTGCGAAAACGTTGTGTGGTGCTGTTTTAGGAACTGCTTTGATTGCTTTTGCAGACAAAGCAGTATTTGCTGATGAAGTTACAGAGACAACTAGTACAAGTACAGTTGAGGTAGCTACTACAGGGAACCCAGCCACAAATCTACCTGAAGCTCAGGGTGAAATGAGCCAAGTTGCCAAAGCAAGCCAAGCTAAGGCTGGTTCTAAAGACTCAGCTTTGCCAGTAGAAGTATCATCAGCTGATTTGGATAAAGCAGTTGCTGATGCAAAATCTGCAGGAGTTAAGGTAGTTCAAGATGAAACAAAAGACAAAGGAACAGCCACAACTGCTACAGAGAATGCTCAAAAACAAGATGAGATTAAAAGCGACTATGCTAAACAGGCTGAAGAAGTAAAGACAACAACTGAAGCATATAAAAAAGAAGTCGCAGCTCATCAGGCTGAAACAGATAAAATCAATGCTGAAAACAAAGCAGCGGATGACAAGTACCAAAAAGATCTAAAAAGTCATCAAGAAGAAGTTGAAAAAATCAACACTGCTAATGCAACAGCTAAAGCAGAATATGAGGCTAAGCTAGCACAATATCAAAAAGATTTAGCAACTGTCAAAAAAGCAAATGAAGATAGTCAACAGGATTATCAAAATAAACTTTCAGCTTACCAGACAGAATTAGCTCGAGTACAAAAAGCTAATGCTGAAGCTAAAGAGGCTTATGATAAAGCAGTAAAAGAAAATACAGCTAAAAACGAAGCGCTTAAAGCTGAAAATGAAGCGATTAAACAGCGTAATGAAACTGCAAAAGCGAATTATGAAGCAGCGATGAAGCAGTATGAAGCAGACCTTGCAGCTATTAAGAAAGCTAAAGAGGATAATGATGCTGATTATCAAGCTAAATTAGCAGCTTATCAAACAGAATTGGCACGTGTTCAAAAGGCTAATTCTGATGCAAAAATAGCCTATGAAAAGGCTGTTGAAGAAAACACAGCTAAAAACAATGCTATCCAAGCTGAAAATGAAGCTATTAAACAACGAAATGAAACAGCCAAGGCAACTTATGAGGCTAAAATAGCACAATACGAAAAAGACTTGGCAGCAGTCAAACAAGCGAATGCAGCTAACGAAACAGACTACCAAACTAAGTTAGCGGCTTATCAGACAGAACTAGCTCGTGTTCAAAAGGCAAATGCTGATGCTAAAGCAGCTTATGAGAAGGCTGTTGAAGAAAACACAGCTAAAAATGCAGCGCTCCAAGCTGAAAACGAAGAAATCAAGCAACGGAATGCCGCGGCTAAAACTGACTATGAAGCAAAATTAGCTAAATATGAAGCTGATCTTGCCAAATATAAGAAAGAGTTGGCTGAGTATCCGGCTAAGTTGCAGGCTTATAAAGATGAGCAGGCTAAAATTAAGGCAGCTATGGCTTTAGCAGAATCAAAGAAGAATGAAGATGGAAACTTGAGTCGCCCAAGTGCTCAAAGTTTGATTTTCAAATCGGAGCCTAATGCTGAACTTTCATTGACTACAACTGGTGAATTTGTTAGCTATACTGGCATGGAAGCAGCTGTGAAGAATACTGCAGAATTTGCCAATAAACTCTTCCAGTTGGATAACTTTAAAGTAACAGACATTCAAAATGCTAACTACCAGACAAACAAACAGGAAAGCTTTGGTACAGTCGGTAAGTATTCTGAGTACAATTCAAATGTAACAAGTGGTAAGGGACCAACTGAATGGTCTTCAGTCCTGCTGAAACGAGGTCAGTCTGCAACAGCAACTTATACGAATCTTCAGGGGACTTACTATCAAGGGAAAAAAGTTTCTAAAATCGTCTATACTTATACTCTTGATCCTAGTTCCAAGTTCCGCAATGATAAGGCTTGGTTGGGAATTTTTAAAGACCCAACGATGGGGGTTTTCGCTTCGGCTTATACTGGTAATACAGAAGATGCTACCTCTCTCTTCGTTAAGACTGAGTTTCAATTCTATGATGAAGATGGTCAAATTATTAATTTTGACAAGGCCTTGATGTCTGTAGCGTCTCTTAACCGCGAAGCAAACTCAATCGAGATGGCTAAAGATTATACTGGGAATTTCATCAAAATTTCGGGTTCTTCAGTTGGTGAAAAGAACGGCCAAATTTATGCGACAGAATCTGAAAACTTCAAAAAAGGAGTTGGTGGTTCCCGCTTCACCATGTATAAGAATAGTCAACCAGATTCTGGTTGGGATAATGCAGATGCACCAAACTCTTGGTATGGTGCGGGAGCAGTGGAAATCTCAGGTCCTTCAAATAGTATGACTATCGGAACAATTTCGTCTTCAGAAGTGTTGGGACAGCCTGCAGCGAATGATCCACGTAGAGCAGAGAAATTATCTCCCAAAAAGCCAAATATTTGGTTTGCGATTAACGGAAATGTTCGAGCAACTAATTTGCCAACCATCACATTAGAAAAACCAACTCCGCCAGTAGAACCAACTGCACCACAAGCTCCTACTTATGAAGTAGAGAAACCACTGGAACCAGCTCCAGTAGTACCAAACTACGAAAATGAGCCAACTCCACCGGTAAAAACT
>NZ_KV822043.1:0-206 GCF_001815805.1 Streptococcus sp. HMSC072D05 | reverse complement strand
AATCTTCAGCGGTATTTTCTGGTGAACTAATATCGAGTTGATTAAATTGAGTCGATGTCCAAATTTGGGATATACATTCATCTTCCATATCGGTTAATAACATGTATTTATCTTCATAATGTAAGTAAAATGTACCACGATTAATATCTGCTTGATCTGAAATATCTTGAACAGTAATTTTGTCGAGGTCTTTACGCTTTAAAAGG
>NZ_KV822042.1:0-287 GCF_001815805.1 Streptococcus sp. HMSC072D05 | reverse complement strand
AAAAAATTAAAGATGCTTACGATAATAATCCAGAACTTGAAAACTTATTATTAGATCCATACTTCAAAAATATTGTTACAGATTACCAAGATGCATTAAGAGACGTCGTAGCAACAGGCGTTAAAAACGGTGTACCGACACCAGGATTCTCTGCAAGTGTGAACTTCTATGATAGTTATCGTTCTGAAGATTTGTCAGCTAATCTTATCCAAGCACAACGTGACTATTTTGGTGCACATACTTATGAACGTAAAGACCGTGAAGGTGTGTTCCACACACAATGGGAT
>NZ_KV822041.1:0-376 GCF_001815805.1 Streptococcus sp. HMSC072D05 | reverse complement strand
AGTCGCTTAGCTCGAGGGAGTTTAGCTCAGTTGTAATTGAGAGGAAATCGAAATTACAATCGGCGGATGAGAGAAACGAAGTTTCTTACCGTTGGCTGAGCTAGACTCCGCCCTTTGGGAGTTTAGCTCAGCTGGGAGAGCATCTGCCTTACAAGCAGAGGGTCAGCGGTTCGATCCCGTTAACTCCCATTTTAGCGGGTGTAGTTTAGTGGTAAAACTACAGCCTTCCAAGCTGTTGTCGCGAGTTCGATTCTCGTCACCCGCTTTGAACTTTGTTCAATTACCAAGTTTTTTAAACTTGGGCGCGTAGCTCAGGTGGTTAGAGCGCACGCCTGATAAGCGTGAGGTCGGTGGTTCGAGTCCACTCGTGCCCATT
>NZ_KV822040.1:4012-4487 GCF_001815805.1 Streptococcus sp. HMSC072D05 | reverse complement strand
GTCAAACCATTCCTCTGGGGTCACGTATTCCTCTTGAGGATTAAGAATCCAACCTTCTTCAGTTATTTTTTTCTCAATTTCAGGATATTCCTCAAAGAGGTTGATGTTGGTATCAATAACCTTGCCCTCCTCTTTAAAATCACTAGAAATACTGATGAGGTGATCCACTAAGTATCCCTTATCTTTTGCATACTGATCTAGTGTCGTATAATAAAAGTAAGGACCCGCTTCATAGATATCTGAACGCTTTTGATACTCTCCTTCTACTTTTCCGCTATCAATGTTTAAAACAAAGGTTTTCATAGTACCTTGTTTGTCTTTAACTTCTATATTGATGACGTTCTTGGGATTATTACGATAGGTGAAGATTCTGAAATCAATCGGAAAAAAACTGGCGTCATAGTCTTCGACTACTTTGTTTAGATCCACTTCTTTATCGGCTAAATCTTCTGTTCTATAGTCATAAAGACGAATC
>NZ_KV822040.1:1031-3912 GCF_001815805.1 Streptococcus sp. HMSC072D05 | reverse complement strand
ATCACTTTCCGCTCGGTTGTATAAAGATAGGTACCATTCCCAAAAGAACCTCTACGCACTAAAACGAATTTTCGTTGATTCCCGAAAAAATATACGTTTTCTTTTACAGAATGGTATTCTTCAATGGAATACTCGACTTTTTCAGGTTCTTTAAATAATTGTTGGAATCCAACAGTACCTACTATAATGAAAGGGATAAGAATTAGGCTAGCTAACACAAATTGAAAAGCACGCTTATTTTTTAATATCTTCCTCATCGTATCAGTTTCCTCCTGCACCTACTCCATTTACATAACCTAAATAAGACCACTGTCGATAAGAATCTCGAGTGAAATAAGACGGATAATTTTCAGATGATTGAGGTTTATTAATAGCTGTTTCCGCATCCTTGAGTCCATTATACAACTTCTCAAAACCAATCCACTCTAGGCTGCGATTAGGATTGGGTTTCCCTCTCAAAAGAGCCTTCATATCCGCATCGTAATCACCACTTAATTCACTACGATCAATTGCTTCATCAAACTTGTTCAATACATCATATGGGTCCTGTCCATTACTAATGGCCGTCTCTGCAATGTAAGTTCGCAGACCATTTTTCTTTAGATCTTGTTGCTTCAGATAGGCTTCTACATCGTAGCTAGGACTGATATATTGAGAATTACTCTTAGATTGATCATCATTTGTGAAAGAAGTTCCGCCATATTGCCAAAATTCGGCCTCACTACTTTTCTTCAGATTTTTAATTTCTTTTTCGTAATTTTCACTTTTTTCAAAATAATCATAAATATTTTTTGCAATTTTTGTCAAGCCTTTAGCTTTATTACTATACTTGTGTTCCGGAATTTGATCTAATAAAACTGGTGAAGAAATCGCCTCCGCGCCATTGATAACCTTTTTAATATCCTTATCTGAACTCATACCAGCCTCAACAATCCCAATCATGACACCTGCAGGCGCATATAACTTACCAAGGTCTTTAACTGTATTTAGAACCGTTGAAGCAAAGAGCTTCGACTTTTCTGCATTCAAATCTTTGATCTTGTCACTGTTCTCTTGAATATTTAGTGCTGTTTTTTCATCAATGATTTCAGACTTAACATTTGTAGAAACAAAAGTTCTATTTAAAACTGTGAAAGAAAAGCCTTTCCCATCACTCCCTTTTGTTAATTTAAAACTACCTTCTTTAAATGAATGATTAGTGGAAAAAATTTGACTTTCGAAACCACCATTCGGTTTTGGAACTTGAAGACTTGTCTTCCCTTTCCCCATATCATTCATAGCAGTATACATAAAAAGACTGTTTAGTTTTTCATACCACTCTACTTTATTATTCAATGCCAAAACTGCTGCACGAACTTCGGCGCTATTTTTTCGATTGAAATACTCAGTATAAGCCTCTTTAGGAGATCCTGGTGGAGGAAACTCTGGCATCAGAGTATCCACCTGTACTTTATAACTGTTTCCTGTCGCTTCAGCTGCCGCAGACAACCTCAATGCATAGTCTTTTACGCTTTCTTTATCTCGTTGAGTTAAGGCTGCCATAAAAATTGATAGGTTAGGGACACTCCCATCTTCTTCAGCATGATGAACTTCATACATCAAACGCTCAACAATTATCTGCCCTACTCCTAGGCTAGAATCCTTTGTATTCACATTTGCTAAATCTGTAAAGAATGCTCTTTTATCAGTATAATCAGCCTCACTCAAAATTACTGTCATAATCTTTGCATCTGATTTGCTTTGTATCGCATCAAGATAATAAATCTTATCTGGAGTAAGAGTTTTGTTTTTAATAGAATCCATTACAACTTTGGGCGTAACCGCAATCTTTGCTTGAGCGACCTCAATATTATTTTTCAAATCCATTAGCCCAGAAAGTACGTCAAATAAGGTTGTGTTAAATGTATCATGAGCACTTTGAATTGTATTATGAGTTGCTTGACGACTATCTTTTGCACTTGTCAAACTTCCTTCCGCTGCTGTTTTTGTTGCTTCTAAGCTCTCATTTTCTATCCCAAGAGCTGTAGTTGCAGTATCCAGTAAAGATTGAAGATTTTTTATGGTATCTTTCACGGCATATAATTGACTATCTTCTCCTTCGCCAGTTAATTTAGTCCCTACCTCTTGCGTACCAGTTTCACTAGTCCAGGCCTCCTTATCAAACCCAGCATCACTAATGCTATTTTCAAAGTGTGAAATACTCCCTGAGAAATGCCTTATATACTGAGGAAATGTGTGAAATACTTGATTTTGTAAAGAATTTAAACGCTCAAAAAAGGCTGTCAGCGCAAGTGCTTCATCAGTATTATTCCCTGTCTTAGTATTAAATTGTCGTTCTGTTTCCTCAGATGCTGACTCAACATTTTTAGAAAACTCCTGAATTGCTTTTGCATACCGTTCTATTGCTGGTAAATCATATACTTTAATAACTTCACTCATATTTTCACTCCTTCGTAGCTAACAAGTCAATGCCTAAAAGGAACTTTCTTATTGCCAAATCACTCTTTTCTTCTTCTAATTCTTGAATTTTCTTAGAGACTTTTTCGGAAACATTATCAATTTTTGTATTAAAGTCTCGTTTAAGATTCTTCAAAAGTTCTTGCTCTGAAGTAGTTTGCTCTGAATATTTCTTTCCAGCTAGATTATAACCGCTTTTGATATTTTCATCACTTACCAATACATAACTAATCGTTGTCGGAAATGATGTTAAAGATTTTTTTATTTCAACAAATTTATCAATCTCTGTCGTTAAAGATGATATAGATTGATTTATTTCATTAATTTCTGCTTGTATCTCTGCTCTTCCCATTTCTTCCCTTTCTATACCATTAATACTTTCATTTTACTTGCTAACCCATCGGAAACATAGTAGTGTTCTTGT
>NZ_KV822040.1:0-931 GCF_001815805.1 Streptococcus sp. HMSC072D05 | reverse complement strand
TAATTGTGGCTCACGAACAGGTCTGTTGGTCACTGTCAGAACTGATTGATCACTTAAGCGAAGTGCTAAAATAGCCTGCTTATAAGAACGAGCAGTTTTTGAGACCACATCAATATGCTTGGTGATTAGTGGTGAACTCATTACAATTGAACCATATCCAGCTCGAGTTCCTTTATCTAGGACATAAGCCAATGTATCAAGCGCTTCTGAGTTTAATTCTACCACTAATTCGGTTAAATTGTAGATAACCACTGTTGCGACATGGTCTCGCTGTTTGCCTTCTAACCGTTCCTGAATCTTGAACTCCATCATATCTAAGCCTTCTAGATATTCCTCTGGACTTGCCAGAATCGTCACTCCTTCCATTTCAGGTAAGTTATGGTACTTCGGTGCCAAGACGATGACTTTCTGTTTCCCTTTGGCAATGTGTTTTACCAAGGCTGTCATCTGCTCTTCTTTATCTGTTAGGTAGAGAAGATTTCCTTTAGCCAGATTCCAAGTAACGGGCTCAACTGTCTCCATGTCAAGTCCTAATGGCACGAGGCCGTGTTCATAGGCAGTCTGCACGCTGGCTCGGCTATAGAAGTCTTTCTCTGTCAACTCCTCCGGCACCATCGGAATGGCACTTGGGCGTTGTCCTGTCCAGGCTTCTTGGAGGGAAGCCACTTCCTGACGTAGGTTGTTGAGGACTTGGGTATCATTAGCTCCATAAACTGAGAGTGCCAGCTGGATCACATCCACTTCTTCCCGCTTCATAAGGGCACGGCCCTTGATGTCTTCCATAGTCATAGCGAGTGGCGTAGAGCCCACGATGGCCCGCACTTCACCTGCCTCATTCTGTGGCAGGCTCAACTGGTGCTTGAAGTTCGAGTAAAGTTGAGCACGAAGGTTGGTCTGACGACCGGCTGTCACCAAGAGGTGAACCCCGATA
>NZ_KV822039.1:0-366 GCF_001815805.1 Streptococcus sp. HMSC072D05 | reverse complement strand
GTAGCAATGGCTAAAGTTATTAAAACGTTTAAACTGAATCCCGACTGTCATTGTACATCGAAATATCTGAATAACCTCATTGAGCAAGATCACCGTCATATTAAAGTAAGAAAGACAAGATATCAAAGTATGAATACGGCAAAGAATACTTTAAAAGGTATTGAATGTATTTACGCTCTATATAAAAAGAACCGCAGGTCTCTTCAGATCTACGGATTTTCGCCATGCCACGAAATTAGCATCATGCTAGCAAGTTAAGCGAACACTGACATGATATATTAGTGATTAGCTATATTTTTTAAAGTTAAAACAGTGCTAAATGATCATTTTATTTTTCATCTTATGCGACATGTTTGAGTCATTATT
>NZ_KV822038.1:724631-752038 GCF_001815805.1 Streptococcus sp. HMSC072D05 | reverse complement strand
AAATATCATTTCAGGATTCTATACTCCAACCGTAGTAGAACTTCCTGTCGTTGAAAATCCAGAACAACAAGATATTACAGAAGAAAGAACTGCTAAAACTCTTCCAAATACGGGTTCTGAGGAGACATCTCACTTGACAGCTGGTCTATTGGCTGCTTTATCAGGTATGGGATTGATTTCTCTAGCTCAAAGAAAAAAATCTGAGGAAGAATAATTAGTGGCGAAAGTCATCTAGTAAGTTGTTTTTAGATACTTGATTGAAATGATTACATTCATTGCTATCTAAGAAGATGTCAGTCTAACAGAAAGAGAGAACCAATTGGTTCTCTCTTTTTGGTAATTGATTTGAAAATCGTCTAATTATTTTGCCTCAATTGTTTACTATCCTGCTAAAGTGGTATAATATAGCTATACAGGGAGGCTTGAACTTTGATTTATATAATTGGTTTTACTTGTTTTTTACTTTTAATGTTACTGTTTTCTCGTCTCATTCAGCAATCAAAGAACCCTTCGGGCTTTCTAGGAAAACGAATGATGAAATTGTGGAATAGAGCCTATCTCCCCATGTTTGTATGGGCAATTCGTCATCTGGATAGGACATTTTACCCTGCAATCTTAGATGTAGGAGTTGGGAATGGCCGTTCAACCATCCTACTGAAAGAAACTTTTCCGCAAAGTACCATAACTGGAATCGATATTTCAGATACTGCAATAGCTCAAGCCAAACAGATAGAGATGACTAATCTAAATTTTGAACGAAGAGACGTTAGGGAGACAGGCTTTTCTGATGAAAGTGTTGATTTAATCACAGCCTTTCAAACTCATTTTCATTGGCGAGACCTAGAGGCTTCTTTTATGGAACTTCGAAGAATACTCAAATCAGACGGGATGCTCTTACTGGCTTGTGAATATAATAAGTTGTCTTACTTTTTACCAGAGGTCCAAAGCGAAGAAGCATTTAGACGATTCTTGTTGTTAATAGGGCTTGAGCTTATAACTAGTCAAAGAAAGGGATCGTGGATCCTTTATAAAATTGTTAAACATTAATGGAGGTACAATCATGAAACAATTATTTTTATGTTCATACTTTGCTGGAGTCAAAAAGCTTTTTAGCGATTATGCAAAGGAAAAGAATCTAGAAAACAAGGTTTTATTTATTCCTACCGCTGGGAACAAAGAGGATTATACTGCCTATATCGATGAGGCTCAGCAAACATTCAAAGATTTAGGATTTGAGATAGAGGTTCTAGATATTGCTTCTTGTGATCGAGAAACTGCACAGGCAAAGATTTTCCAAAGCAAAATTCTTTATATCTCTGGCGGGAATACATTTTATTTATTACAAGAATTAAAGAAAAAACAACTCCTATCTCTTATCAAAGAACAAATAAGAGATGGGCTGATCTATGTGGGGGAATCAGCAGGGGCTATCATTACTGCCAAGGATATTGACTACAATAAGCTCATGGATGACAAGACGGTAGCGAAAGAGTTATCGGATACAACGGGATTGAATGAAGTGGAGTTTTACATCCTTCCACATTATGGTGAGGAGCCTTTTACTGATAGTAGCAAGAAGACCTTTGAAACCTATAAAAATCAGCTCGACTTAATGCGAATGAACAATTCACAAGCTGTTATTGTAAATGATAAAGAAATAAAAGTTGTTTCTGAACAGGATTAAAATAATTTTTTTCGCTATTATGACATCTATTCTAATACGTTGTTCCTTTTAAAAAGAAAAGGGAAGATAATATAAGTTTATGTCAGTTTTCCCTTGACAAATATTCATTTTGCGTGTAAAATGGAATAGATCTTGAACTTGAAGGGAGTGAAAAAAATGTCTAAAACAGTAGTACGTAAGAATGAATCTCTTGACGATGCACTTCGTCGTTTCAAACGTGCGGTTACTAAAGCTGGTACTCTTCAAGAAACACGCAAACGTGAATTCTATGAAAAACCTTCTGTAAAACGTAAACGTAAATCAGAAGCAGCTCGTAAACGTAAAAAATTCTAATTTGAAATAAAAGGCTAGACTTGTCTAGTCTTTTTTTGCATAGTATTTAGAGGAACAAATTCTTATGAAAGAGTATATAAAAGAATATCAAAAGATGCGTGAAAATCACTTGGAAGATTGGGGTTATTGTGCTGATCCGATAGATTGGAAGGAATTTGAAGAGTCAAACCAAAGAATTTTTGAAAAGTATTTGACCGATTCAAAAGTGTTGTCTGACAAGGTTTTAAGGGTAAAATTGTACAGTAGCTTATTGCTAGATGATATTAAATATTTTTCCTATTATGCGGCGTTTTTAGATGGGGATTATACACAGTTAAACAATGCGCTATGGCAAACAGGAAGAACCGAGCTGCTGAGAGGCGGTTTGTTGGCAAGTGGAACCATTTATACAGATGGAATTTTGAAAGGCTTGTTTACCTCTTTTGCTTGTAACGATTTTTCAGTCATTCCATCATTCATCCCCAAAGATTTACCCTTGTTGAAAGGAACCTATTATCCAGAAAATGTGATGAATCTTTTATACGCTCTTTATTATCAAGATGAAGAAAGATTATCCGAGTCTCTCTTGCGTGCACAACAGTTTTTAGTGAAGAAAAAACGAACTGGTATGGAAGAATTTTCTGTTCGGTATTTTATAAGTTTGGCAAGAAAAGATGCAGTTGAATTAAGTGAGTCCTTACAAAACTTATGTCAAGCTTATCAGAGGCGAGGTTACCCCTATGAAAAGATTGATAAGTGCTTTGCGGATGAGATTCATGGTCTATATCGTTTGGTACGATTGTTTGACCATTCCTTGTTCGAAGAAGTCAGTATGCCGTCTCATAAGACTTTTTTGAAGGAGTTTGAAGAATGGCAGGTCCAAAATCAGTTTCCACAAGGTCAACAGTTCTATACCTATCCTCAAGATATGGCTGATGCAAATAGAATACTAACAAAAGGTCTTCCAAGGATTTATTTAGCAAAATCTGGAAGGGATTTGGTGATAGATGTTGACCAATTTGCAGTAGATTTGTCTCGGTTAATTTGAAAGCGTAGGAAAAGACTTACTAGTCAAATCTTTTCCCAAGCAACATCAAATAAATACTGTAAATCCTGCAAAAAAAGGAAACTTCCACCTAGAATCTGATATAATAGTAGGGAGAACTCGATTGAAGGAGGAAATTATGTCGGTTTTAGTAAGAGATGTCATTGAAAAACTCAGACTAGATATTGTCTATGGTGAAGGCGAATTACTTGAAAAAGAAATCAATACTGCGGACATTATGAGACCTGGTCTTGAAATGACGGGCTATTTTGATTACTATACACCAGAACGGATTCAACTGTTAGGGATGAAGGAGTGGTCCTATTTAGTCGCCATGCCTGCCCAGAATCGTTATCAAGTTTTGAAGAAAATGTTTCTACCTGAAACACCTGCGGTTATCGTGGCTCGTGGTCTGGTAGTGCCAGAGGAAATGTTGAGGGCTGCTAGGGAATGCAAGATTGCGATTTTAACCAGTCGAACAGCAACCAGTCGTTTATCTGGAGAACTTTCTAGCTACCTTGATTCCCGTTTGGCTAAACGTACCAGTGTGCATGGTGTCTTGATGGATATCTATGGCATGGGTGTCTTGATCCAAGGGGATAGTGGCATCGGTAAGAGCGAGACAGGTCTTGAACTTGTGAAGCGTGGACACCGTCTGGTAGCAGACGATCGTGTAGATATTTATTCTAAGGATGAAATGACTCTTTGGGGCGAACCTGCTGAAATTTTGAAACATTTACTTGAGATTCGTGGAGTTGGGATTATTGATATCATGAGTCTCTATGGTGCAAGTGCTGTAAAAGATTCTTCACAAGTTCAGCTAGCAGTTTATCTAGAAAATTATGATACGCATAAGACCTTTGACCGTCTAGGAAACAATGCCGAAGAACTCGAAGTTTCTGGTGTAACGATTCCGCGTATCCGCATCCCAGTAAAAACAGGACGCAATATCTCCGTTGTCATTGAGGCGGCTGCCATGAACTACCGTGCTAAAGAAATGGGCTTTGATGCGACGCGTTTATTTGAAGAACGCTTGACAAATCTAATCGCTCAAAATGAGGTGAAACATGATTAATCCAGTCGCATTTGAAATTGGCCCCTTTGCTATTCGTTGGTATGCTTTGTGTATTGTAGCTGGTTTGGTTTTAGCAGTTTATCTTGCCATGAAAGAAGCTCCTAAAAAGAAAATTCTATCAGATGATATTTTGGATTTTATTCTGATTGCTTTTCCAGTAGCTATTTTAGGTGCTAGGCTATACTACGTACTCTTTCGCTTAGATTATTATCTGCAAAATCCAGGTGAAATCATCGCCATCTGGAATGGTGGTTTGGCCATTTATGGGGGTTTGATAGCGGGCGCTATTGTCCTTTATATCTTTGCAGATAGAAAGCTGATTAATACTTGGGATTTCTTAGATATTGCAGCACCGAGCGTCATGGTTGCCCAGAGTTTAGGGCGCTGGGGGAACTTCTTTAACCAAGAAGCCTACGGTGCAGCGGTGGATAGTCTGGATTATTTACCGGGCTTTATCCGTGATCAGATGTACATTGATGGTAGCTACCGTCAGCCGACCTTCTTATATGAGTCGGTTTGGAATCTGATTGGATTTGCTTTGATTCTGATTTTTAGACGAAAATTGAAGGGAATCAGACGTGGTCATATCACTGCTTTCTACTTGATTTGGTATGGTTTTGGTCGTATGATTATCGAAGGAATGAGGACGGATAGTCTCATGTTCTTTGGTCTGCGAGTTTCCCAATGGTTATCAGTTATCCTTATCGGACTCGGTATTTTTATCATACTTTATCAAAATCGAAAGAAAGCCCCTTTCTATCATACAGAGGAGGAAAAATAAATGTTAGAAGTTGCATATATACTTGTCGCGATTGCTTTGATTGTCTGTTTAGTCTATTTGACAATCACGATTCAAAAAGCAGGTCGTATGATTGATGAGACAGAGAAAACCATCAAAACGTTGAGCTCAGATGTGAACGTTACCTTGCATCAGACCAATGAATTGTTGGTTAAGGTCAATGTGTTAGCAGACGATATCAATATCAAAGTTGCGACGATTGATCCACTCTTTACGGCGGTGGCTGACTTGTCAGAGTCAGTTTCTGACCTCAACCAACATGCACGTGTTTTAGGTAAAAAGGCTTCATCTGCTGGTTCAAAGACTATCAAAACAGGTGCAGGCTTGTCAGCTCTTCGTGTCGCAAGTAAATTTTTCAAAAAATAAAAAAGGAGAAATCTTATGGGAAAACTATCCTCTATCCTTTTAGGAACAGTTTCAGGTGCTGCTCTTGCTTTGTTCTTAACCAGTGACAAGGGTAAGCAAGTTTGTAGTCAAGCTCAGGATTTTCTAGATGATTTGAGAGAAGATCCAGAATATGCTAGAGAGCAGGTTTGTGAAAAACTAACAGAAGTGAAGGAACAGGCAACGGACTTTGTGCTGAAAACAAAGGAACAAGTAGAATCTGGTGAAATCACTTTTGACAGTGTCCTTGATCAAGCCAAAACCTGTGCTCGACAAGCGACAGAAGCGTCAAAGGAAACCTTTAACAATCTCAAGGAGCAGTGGCAAGAACAGTCAACAACTCCAGACGTTGCTGAAGACCAAGAAGAAATCATCATCGATATTACTGAAGTATAATGCATCACCATCTCTGGTTTTTGGAGATGGTGATTTTTATCTGCAAGCTTGTCTTTGTGGTATAATAAGTACTATGCAGAAAAAACCAACGTCCGCCTATGTGCATATTCCCTTTTGTACACAGATTTGTTATTATTGTGACTTTTCAAAAGTTTTTATTAAAAATCAACCAGTAGATAGTTACTTGAAGCATCTACTAGAGGAGTTTCGTTCTTATGATATCCAAAAGTTGCGAACTCTCTACATTGGAGGTGGGACGCCAACAGCTTTGTCAGCTCCGCAATTAGAAGTGCTACTGGATGGTTTGACTAAAAATCTAGACTTGTCAGCCTTAGAAGAGTTGACCATTGAGGCCAATCCAGGCGATTTGGACGCAGATAAGATTGCAGTTTTGAAACAGTCGCCAGTCAATCGTGTTTCACTAGGCGTGCAAACCTTTGATAACAAAATGCTGAAAAAGATTGGGCGCAGTCATTTGGAGAAGGATATTTATGAAAATATCGACCGCCTCAAATTGGCTGGTTTTGACAATATCTCCATCGACTTGATTTATGCCCTACCCGGTCAAACTATGGCTCAGGTCAAGGACAATGTAGCTAAGGCCATTTCGCTTGACATTCCTCATATGAGTCTTTATAGCTTGATTTTGGAGAATCATACGGTCTTTATGAACCGCATGAGACGAGGGAAACTGCCCCTACCTAAGGAAGAGTTAGAAGCGGAGATGTTTGAGTACATTATTGCAGAGCTTGAGCGAGCTGGTTTTGAGCATTATGAGATTTCCAATTTCTCTAAGCCTGGCTTTGAAAGTCGCCACAATCTCATGTACTGGGATAATGCCGAGTATTATGGCATCGGTGCGGGCGCTTCGGGTTATGTGAACGGGGTGCGTTATAAAAACCACGGTCCTATCCGCCACTATCTCAATGCAGTAGAGGCAGGAAATGCTCGGATTACAGAAGAACACCTGAGTCAAAGGGAGCAGATGGAAGAAGAAATGTTTCTGGGACTCCGGAAAAAATCCGGGGTTTCCATGGCGCGATTTGAGGAAAAATTCGAACGGTCCTTTGATGAACTATATGGAAAAATCATCAGAGACTTGGTTCAACAAGGACTCATGCAGATCGATGGTGATCGTGTCCGAATGACAAAGAGAGGTCTCTTTTTAGGAGACACTGTAGCAGAACGATTTATTTTGGAGTAGAACAATGGGCTTAACTTATCAAATGAAAATGAAAATTCCTTTTGATATGGCGGACATGAACGGTCATATCAAACTTCCAGATGTGATTTTGCTGTCCCTGCAAGTATCAGGTATGCAGTCGATTGAGCTAGGAGTCAGTGACAAGGACGTATTGGAGCGTTACAATCTGGTCTGGATTATCACGGATTATGAAATTGAAGTGGTTCGCTTGCCTCGCTTTGCTGAAGAGATTACGATTGAAACAGAAGCATTGACTTACAATCGTCTTTTTTGCTACCGCCGTTTCACTATCTATGATGAAGCAGGTCAAGAAATCATTCGCATGGTAGCAACCTTTGTTCTCATGGACAGAGATAGTCGGAAAGTCCATGCTGTAGAACCGGAGATTGTTGCGCCTTACCAGTCTGAGTTTGATAAAAAACTCATCCGTGGTCCAAAGTATGTAAATCTAGAAGATCCAATCAGTAAAGACTACCATGTTCGTTTTTACGATTTGGATATGAATGGTCATGTCAATAATAGTAAATACCTAGACTGGATTTTTGAGGTCATGGGTGCCGATTTTCTAACCAAGTACATTCCAAAGAAAATCAATCTCAAGTATGTCAAAGAAGTGCGGCCAGGTGGCATGATTGCTTCAGCTTATGAACTCAAGGGACTAGAAAGCAAGCATGAGATTATCAGTGATGGCGAGATCAATGCCCAAGCTATGATTACTTGGCAAGAAATAAAAAAGGACTAAAGAGAGATGACATATAAAGGTTATTTAATTGATTTAGACGGGACCATTTACAAAGGGAAAGACCGGATTCCAGCGGGAGAGGCTTTTGTGCATGAATTGCAGAAGCGAGAAATTCCCTATCTCTTTGTAACCAACAATACAACCCGAACTCCAGAGAGTGTTCAAGAGATGTTGGTTCAAAATTTTAATATTGATACGCCTCTATCAACTGTCTACACGGCAACTTTGGCAACCATCGACTATATGAATGACATGGGACTGGAAAAGACAGTCTATGTCATCGGAGAAGCAGGACTCAAGGATGCCATTCAGGCAGCTGGTTATGTCGAAGACAAGGAAAATCCTGCCTATGTGGTAGTTGGACTGGACTGGCAAGTCGACTATGAAAAATTTGCCACAGCAACTCTAGCTATCCAAAAGGGTGCTCACTTTATCGGAACCAACCCTGACCTCAATATCCCGACGGAACGTGGTCTTTTGCCAGGTGCTGGTTCACTAATTACACTTATTGAAGTAGCAACACGAGTAAAACCAGTTTATATTGGGAAACCAAATGCTATTATCATGGACAAGGCGGTTGAGCACTTAGGTTTGAAAAGAGAAGAATTGCTCATGGTTGGAGACAATTACCTGACAGATATCCGAGCAGGGATTGACAATGGTATTCCAACTCTCTTGGTGACAACAGGTTTTACCAAGGCAGAAGAAGTAGCGGACCTGCCAATCGCACCAACACATGTGCTTTCTAGCCTTGCGGAGTGGAATTTTGATGAGAACTAAACTGACTTTTTGGGGAAGTATGCTTTTTCTCCTTTCCATTTCTATTCTCTTAACCATTTATCTGGCATGGATTTTCTATCCTATGGAGATTCAGTGGCTGAACTTAGCGGATCGAGTCTATCTAAAGCCCGAAACCATTCAGTACAATTTTCATATCTTGATGAATTACCTGACCAATCCCTTTAGTCAGGTCTTAGAGATGCCAGATTTCCGTTCGTCAGCGGCTGGTTTACACCACTTTGCGGTGGTGAAGAATCTCTTCCACTTGGTTCAGCTGGTCACTTTGGTGACACTTCCAAGTTTCTATTTCTTTGTTAAAAAGATTGTCAAAAAAGGCTTTTTAGCACTATATCGTAAAAGTATCTTGACTTTAGTACTATTGCCTCTGATCATTGGGCTTGTAGGAGTGTTGATTGGTTTTGAGCAATTATTTACTCTGTTCCATCAGATTCTCTTTGTGGGAGACGATACCTGGCTTTTTGATCCAGCAAAGGATCGAGTTATTCTGATTTTACCAGAGACTTTCTTCCTCCATGCCTTTTTACTTTTCTTTGCCTTGTATGAAGGAATGTTTGGTTTCCTTCTTGCTAAAGCTTCAAGGAAAAAGTAGATAAAATTCTGTATTTTTAATAAAAAACGAGAGAAGTTACTCCACTCCCTATATATTGTTAGGTTATCCTAAAGATAAACTTGCAAAGCAGGAGATTTTTGCAGAAAACAGTCTATTTTCTATGAAAAAATAGGCTTTTTTTCTAAAAATACCTAGTCAAGCGCTTTATTTTTTTGTATAATAGAAATAGCAAGTATAGATAAAAGAAGAGAAAAGCATGATTACACTATTTTTATCACCGAGTTGTACATCATGTCGTAAGGCAAAGGCTTGGTTAGAGACGCATAAAGTGCCCTTTCAAGAGCATAATATTATGACTAGTCCTTTAACAAGAAAAGAATTACAACATATTCTTTCCTTGACCGAAAATGGTACTGATGACATCATTTCAACTCGTTCAAAAATTTTTCAAAAATTGGATATTGATGTAGAGAGTATCTCGGTATCGGAGTTGCTTCAGTTGATTGAGCAATATCCTAGTCTTTTGCGTCGCCCAATTATTATAGATACCAAACGCATGCAGATCGGTTTTAATGAAGATGAGATTCGTGCTTTTCTCCCTCGTAGTTACCGTAAACAAGAATTGAAAGAAGCAACATTGAGAGCTGGTATAGGATAGATGAACAAACAGTATAGTTACCCACTAGATTTGTCGTGGAGCACTGAAGAACTTGCTTCAGTGCTTTCTTTTTTTAATGATGTTGAAGCTGCTTATGAAGATAAGGTAGAAGCAAAAAAACTGTTAGATTCCTATAAGGAATTTAAGTCTGTCGTCCCGAGCAAAAGTGAAGAAAAGCGCCTAGGTCGCGAATTTGAGACGGCTAGCGGTTATTCCTTCTATCATGCAGTTCAATTAGCAAAAGAAAAAAGAGAAGGGAAGATTTCTCTTGGAAACTAAATTTGAATTTGCCAAACAGATTGTGCAGGAAGCTGCTGCCTATATTTTGGCTCACATGAAAGAAGATTTGCAGGTTGAGCGCAAGTCTTCGCCTACAGACTTGGTGACGCGTTTGGACAAGGAGGTCCAGGAACTCTTGGTTGAACGGATCAAGTCCTCCTATCCTGAGGACTTGATTTGCGCGGAAGAGGGCTGCTTACGTGCTGCAGTCGGTCAAGGTTCCGTTTGGGTGATTGATCCCATTGACGGTACCAATAACTTTGTCGCCCAGCAGGAAGATTTTGCCGTGATGTTGGCTTATTTTGAGGATGGTGTGGGCAAATTTGGCATCATCTATGATGTCATGAAAGGTGATTGTTACCATGGTGGTGGTGCCTTTCCTCCTTGCCGCAATAATGAGCCCTTACCGCCTTTTAGAAAGAAACCTCTTCAAGAATTTTTAGTTGCTGGTAACTCAGGTATGTTTGAAAGCAATGAGTGGGGTTTGGGTGATTTGGGTCGAGCAGCGTTGGGAGTCCGTGTCTACGGCAGTGCGGCCATTAGTTTTGCCAAGGTTTTATCGGGTCGTCTTCTGACTTATATTACCTACCTGCAGCCATGGGATTACGCTGCGGCCAGTATCTTAGGGGAAAGTCTGGGTTATCGCCTTCTTACGGTATCGGGTGAGCTTGCTGATTTTAAAACACGTCAGCCTGTCATGATGGTGCCAATCGAGATGCAAGAGGAGATTCAGTCTTATATCTACGAAAGGAAAGAGAACTAAATGCAATTTCCAGAAGGATTTGTTGAAAAATATGAAGCGATACTAGAAGATGAGGCAAGAGACTTTCTTGCCTCTTTTAAACAAGAAGCAGTTTCGGCTTTTCGAGTCAATCCCTTAAAAGAAAGTCAGTTATCGTTTGCAGATGCTATTCCAAATACACCTTGGGGGTATTATGGTAAGGTTTCTGGAAAGTCACCAGAGCACGTGACAGGTCTTGTTTATTCGCAAGAGCCTGCAGCCCAAATGGTGGCCCAGGTAGCTCAACCAAGACCTGGCATGAAAGTCTTGGACTTGGCGGCAGCACCAGGTGGAAAATCCACTCAACTAGCAGCTTATCTGGCTAATCAAGGAGTCCTTGTTTCCAACGAAATTTCAAGCAAGCGTGCTAAGATTTTAGTGGAAAATATGGAGCGATTTGGAGCGACAAACGTTGTTGTGACTAATGAATCTGCTGACCGCTTGGCCAAGGTTTTTAAAGGTTACTTTGATGTGATTGTTCTTGATGCACCTTGCTCAGGTGAAGGGATGTTTCGTAAGCAGCCAGATGCCATGGATTATTGGAGTACCGATTATCCGAGCCAATGTGCTAGTCTCCAAAGGGAAATTTTAGAAGATGCAGTGACCATGCTTGCTGAAGGTGGCCGTTTAGTTTATTCGACCTGTACTTGGGCACCAGAGGAAAATGAAGAAATCGTCCACTGGTTGCTGGATACTTATGATTTTGAACTGCTTCCAGTCGAGCATGTGAACGGTATGGTAGCAGGTATTAATCTTCCTGAAACGGCTCGGATGTACCCTCATCATTTTAAGGGAGAAGGTCAGTTTGTTGCCCATTTGCAATTCAAGGGAGAAAATCCAGCAGCCAAATTCAAAGCCAGCAAGACCAATCTTAGTCGTGAACAGCTGGCCTTGTGGCGGGAATTTGCCCAAAAACATCTCAAAGTGACACTAACTGGCCTTCTACAAACTTTTGGAGACCAACTTTATCTCTTGCCAGAGATGCTACCTGATCTAGGGAAACTCAAAATTGCCCGAAATGGACTTCATCTGGGTACTTTTAAGAAGAAACGCTTCGAACCAAGTTTTGCTCTGGGATTAGCCTTGAAACCAAGTCAAGTAAAACAAAGTGTTGAAATCAATGATGAGGACTTTGTAAAATATGTGGCTGGCGAGACTGTTCAATTGTCTGAAGCTCGACCAAATGGATGGTACCAAGTTCTGGTTCAAGGAAACGGATTAGGCTTTGCCAAGGTAACGGGAAATGTTTTGAAAAATTATTATCCAAAAGGACTCAGATTCAGGTGAAAAAGCTAGTCAAAGAGCCTATTCTATGTTATAGTGGAAGTATGAGTTTTTTCTGATAGTCTTTCATTATTACTTATATTATACGATGGAATTGTCCGCTCCTAAGAATGTCTAGATAAAATGAAGAGGGGCAATCATTGATGATAATTGGATGATCAGGACAAACGGAAGAAATCAGAACATTTATCATTATGTTCAAGGAGAATAACAGTGAAAAAAAGAAAAAAGCTCGTCATGTCTCTTGCAGCTCTTTTGATGGCAGGTTCTCTAGCAGGATGTGCTAGCTGGATTGATCGTGGAGAATCCATGACAGCCGTTGGTTCAACAGCTCTTCAACCTCTTGTCGAAGCAGCAGCAGATGAATTTGGTTCTAGAAACATCGGAAAAACAGTCAATGTTCAAGGTGGTGGATCGGGCACAGGACTATCCCAAGTCCAGTCTGGAGCAGTTGACATCGGGAACTCTGACGTCTTTGCAGAGGAAAAAGAAGGAATCGATGCTTCGGCTCTAGTAGACCACAAGGTTGCAGTGGCTGGTCTTGCAGTGATTGTAAACAAAGAAGTGGATGTTGAAAATCTCACAACCGAGCAACTTCGCAAAATCTTTACAGGTGAAGTGACCAACTGGAAAGAAGTTGGGGGCAAAGACCTGGCAATTTCAATCATCAACCGAGCAGCAAGTTCTGGTTCACGAGCGACGTTTGATACGGTCGTTATGAATGGCCAATCGGCAATGCAGAGCCAAGAACAGGATTCTAACGGGATGGTCAAGTCCATTGTATCCCAAACTCCTGGAGCCATTTCTTATCTAGCCTTTGCCTATGTAGATGATTCCGTGAAAAGCATGAAACTGAATGGGTATGAACCTACGTCTGAAAATGTAACGACCAACAACTGGCCTTTGTGGTCTTATGAACATATGTACACACTCGGTCAGCCAAATGAGTTAGCTGCTGAATTCCTGAACTTCGTCCTCTCAGATGAAGCCCAAAATGGGATTGTTAAGGGAATGGGCTATATCTCTATCAATGAAATGAAAGTCCAAAAGGATGCTTCAGGTACCGTTACAGCAGTAGAAGGAGGTCAATAATGAATCAAGAAGAATTATCTAAAAAATTACTCTCTCCTTCAAAGAACTCTCGCCTTGAGAAGTTTGGTAAAGGTTTGACCTTCACTTGCCTTTCTTTGATTGTCATCATTGTGGCGATGATTTTGATTTTTGTAGCCCAAAAAGGCTTATCGACCTTCTTTGTCAATGGGGTCAACATCTTTGATTTCCTCTTTGGACAAACTTGGAATCCTTCTGGGAAACAATTTGGTGCCCTTCCGATGATTTTGGGTTCCTTTATTGTGACGATTTTATCAGCCCTCATCGCAACACCCTTTGCTATCGGAGCTGCAGTCTTTATGACAGAAGTATCACCAAAGGGGGCAAAGATTTTGCAACCGGCTATTGAACTCCTCGTCGGGATTCCTTCAGTCGTCTATGGATTTATCGGTTTGCAAGTCGTGGTGCCTTTTGTTCGTAGCATCTTTGGTGGAACTGGTTTTGGGATCTTGTCAGGGATTTTCGTTCTCTTTGTCATGATCCTACCAACTGTAACCTTTATGACAACAGACAGTTTGCGTGCTGTTCCTCGTCATTACCGTGAAGCCAGTTTGGCTATGGGAGCCACTCGCTGGCAAACCATCTGGCGTGTGACCTTGAAAGCAGCACGTTCAGGTATTTTCACTGCAGTGGTCTTTGGGATGGCGCGTGCCTTCGGTGAAGCCCTTGCCATTCAGATGGTGGTCGGGAACTCAGCAGTTATCCCAACTTCGTTAACAACACCAGCTGCGACCTTGACATCTGTTTTGACAATGGGAATCGGAAATACCGTTATGGGAACGGTTGATAATAACGTTCTCTGGTCACTGGCCTTGGTCTTGCTCTTGATGAGCTTGGCCTTTAACAGTGTGATTAAATTGATTACGAAAGAAAGAGGAAAGAAAAACTATGCACGCTAAGAAATTAGATAAACTTGCAACAGCTGTCCTCTATACCATCGCGGGTATCATCGTTGCCATCTTGGCATCCTTGATTCTCTATATCTTGGTGAGAGGGTTACCGCATATCTCTTGGTCTTTCTTGACTGGGAAATCCTCCTCTTATCAAGCAGGTGGGGGTATCGGGATTCAGCTCTATAATTCCTTCTTCCTTTTGGTCATTACCTTGATCATTTCTGTTCCTCTGTCTATTGGAGCTGGCGTTTTCCTCGCTGAGTATGCCAAAAAAGGACCTGTGACAAATTTTGTCAGAACCTGTATTGAAATCTTGTCTTCTCTACCATCAGTCGTTGTAGGTCTCTTTGGTTACTTGATTTTTGTAGTCCAGTTTGAGTATGGATTTTCAATCATTTCAGGTGCCTTGGCCTTGACGGTCTTTAACCTCCCTCAGATGACTCGAAATGTTGAGGACAGTTTAAAACACGTTCACCATACACAACGTGAGGCTGGTCTGGCCCTTGGAATTTCTCGTTGGGAGACTGTAGTTCATGTTGTCATTCCAGAAGCCCTTCCAGGTATCGTAACGGGTGTTGTCTTGGCATCTGGCCGTATCTTTGGTGAGGCCGCCGCTCTTATCTATACGGCAGGACAATCCGCTCCAGCCCTTGACTGGTCTAACTGGAATATCCTCAGTGTTACCAGTCCTATCTCAATCTTCCGTCAAGCAGAAACCTTGGCGGTCCACATCTGGAAGGTCAACAGTGAAGGAACCATTCCTGATGCTACCATTGTATCTGCTGGTTCTGCCGCTGTGCTCCTCATCTTTATCTTGATCTTTAACTTTGGAGCACGCAAACTCGGAAGCTATTTACACAAGAAATTAACCGCTGCCTAAAGGAGAAGCCATGTCAAAATATAACTGGGATGAAAAGCATATCATCACCTTCCCTGAAGAAAAAGTGGCCCTCTCTACTAAGGATTTACATGTTTACTATGGTAAAAATGAATCCATTAAGGGCATCGATATGCAATTTGAAAAAAATAAAATTACGGCCTTGATTGGTCCTTCTGGATCTGGGAAATCTACTTATCTTCGCAGTCTCAATCGGATGAATGATACCATTGATATTGCCAAGGTCACAGGTCAAATCCTCTACCGAGGGATTGACGTCAATCGTCCAGAAATCAATGTCTATGAGATGCGCAAGCATATCGGAATGGTCTTCCAACGTCCAAATCCATTTGCCAAGTCTATTTACCGCAACATCACTTTTGCTCATGAACGTGCAGGTGTTAAGGACAAGAAAGTACTTGATGAAATTGTAGAAACCTCTCTAAGACAGGCTGCCCTTTGGGATCAGGTCAAAGACGACCTCCACAAATCAGCCTTGATGCTTTCTGGTGGGCAACAACAACGTCTCTGTATCGCTCGCGCCATCTCTGTCAAGCCAGATATCCTCTTGATGGATGAACCGGCGTCAGCCTTGGATCCGATTGCGACAGCCCAGCTGGAAGAAACCATGTTGGAATTGAAGAAGGACTTTACCATCATCATCGTTACCCACAGTATGCAACAGGCTGCGCGTGCAAGTGACTACACAGGATTTTTCTACTTGGGTGATTTGATTGAGTATGATAAGACATCCAATATTTTCCAAAATGCCAAGCTACAGTCTACCAATGACTATGTAACGGGACACTTTGGTTAGAAAGGAAGCAGTATGACAGAACCGATTTTGCAGGTTAAAGACCTGTCCGTTTATTACAATAAAAAGAAGGCCTTGAATAGTGTTTCCCTTTCTTTCCAACCTAAGGAAATAACAGCCTTGATTGGTCCTTCTGGATCAGGAAAGTCCACCCTGCTCAAAGCCATCAACCGCATGGGCGATCTAAATCCTGAGGTGACAACAACTGGAACAGTGATTTATAATGGTCACAATATCTACAGTCCGCGTACCGATACGGTTGAATTGCGTAAGGAAATCGGTATGGTCTTTCAACAGCCCAATCCCTTCCCTATGTCTATCTATGAAAATGTTGTCTACGGCCTACGTATCAATGGGGTCAAGGATAAACATGTTTTGGATGAAGCAGTAGAAAAAGCTTTGCAACGTGCTTCTATCTGGGATGAGGTCAAGGATCGCTTGCATGATTCAGCCATTGGTCTCTCAGGTGGCCAACAGCAACGTGTTTGTGTTGCCCGTGTCTTAGCAACCAGTCCCAAGATTATTCTCTTGGATGAACCGACTTCAGCTTTGGATCCTATCTCGGCTGGTAAGATTGAGGAAACCTTGTATGGTCTGAAAGATAAATACACCATGCTCTTGGTAACACGTTCGATGCAACAGGCCTCTCGTATCTCTGATAAAACAGGATTTTTCCTAGATGGGGATTTGATTGAGTTTAACGATACGAAGAAAATGTTCCTAGACCCACAAAACAAGGAAACAGAAGATTATATTACAGGAAAATTTGGATAAGGAGTTGAATGATGTTACGATCTCAATTTGAAGAAGATTTGGAGAAATTGCACAACCAGTTCTATGCCATGGGACAAGAAGTGCTCTCACAAATCAATCGTACAGTGCGTGCCTTTGTCACACATGACCGTGATTTGGCAAAAGAAGTTATTGAGGAAGATGCAGAAGTAAATGGATATGAAGTGAAACTCGAAAAGAAATCATTTGAAATGATCGCGCTTCAACAACCTGTTTCTCAAGACCTCCGTACTGTATTGACCGTTCTCAAGGCAGTATCAGACCTGGAACGCATGGGAGACCATGCAGTGTCAATCGCAAAAGCAACTATTCGTATGAAGGGGGAACAACGCATTCCCGCAGTTGAAGAAGAGATCAAAAAGATGGGACGCGATGTGAAAAACTTCGTCGAAGCGGCTCTAGATCTCTATCTGAACGGTTCGGTGGATCAAGCCTACGAAGTAGCAGCGATGGACGAAAAAATTAACCATTACTTTGATAGCATTCGTGATTTGGCTACAGAAGAAATTAAGAAACATCCTGAAGCCATCGTTACAGGCCGTGATTACTTCCAGGTGATTTCCTTCTTGGAACGCATCGGAGACTACGCTAAAAATATCTGTGAATGGGTTGTTTACTTTGAAACAGGGAAGATTGTCGAACTATAAGAAACGGTTTAAATATACAGAATAAAAGGCTGATTGTGATAAATCAGTCTTCTTTTTATGAGAAGAATTATTTTACATTCAAAATCTCTAAAAGGGTTGACAACTATTTTTAAAAGAGTTATAATTATTCAGAAATAACAGAAAGGTCGTTTATTTATGAAATTTAAAAAATGGATGTTAGTTGTATGTAGCATGCTTGCCAGCATGGTTTTGGTAGCTTGCCAGTCAGGAACGGATAGCTCCCAGTCTGCTGTGGACGCTATCAAACAAAAAGGAAAGCTAGTCGTTGCGACCAGTCCAGACTATGCACCATTTGAATTTCAATCCTTGGTAGATGGTAAAAACCAAGTGGTTGGGGCAGATATTGATATGGCTCAAGCGATTGCGGATGAGCTTGGGGTTAAACTTGAAATCTCTAGCATGAGTTTTGACAATGTCTTGACTAGTCTTCAAACTGGAAAGGCTGACTTAGCCATTGCGGGAATTAGTGCCACAGATGAGAGAAAGGAAGTCTTTGACTTTTCAATCCCTTACTATGAAAACAAGATGAGTTTCTTGGTTAGAAAAGCCGATTTAGACAAGTACAAGGATCTCTCAAGCCTTGCAAGTGCGAATATCGCAGCTCAAAAGGGAACCGTTCCAGAAACTATGGTGAAGGAACAATTGCCAAATGCCCAACTGACTTCTTTGACTAATATGGGGGAAGCAGTTAATGAATTGCAGGCTGGAAAAGTGGATGCTGTTCATATGGATGAACCAGTTGCTCTTAGCTACGCAGGTAAAAACTCAGACATTGTCGTTGCATCTGTTAATTTGACGATGAAAGATGGCGAAGCCAATGCCGTTGCTATCAAGAAGGATCAATCAGACTTGAAAGCTGTAGTCGATAAGGTTATCCAAAAACTGAAAGATGACGGAACCTATCAAACTTATCTTGAAAAGGCAGCAAAACTAACAGAAGTTGAACAATAAGAAAAAGCAGAGTTGGACTTTAATCCAATTCTGCTTTTATGTATTCTAATAGCTCTTCTAGATTTTCAAGAGTGACTTTGGCGAACTGATAAGGACAGGCATCCAAATAAGCCTTCTCAAAAAAGTCTAGTTTGAGTGAGCTGTGTTTCAAACTGGCAATCTTAGGATAGTGTCTCAAATCAAGCAAAAGACCATCGTGTAGAGGATAGTGGGGCAAGGGACAGGAGTTTTCTTCAAGCACTTCCTTAATCTGAGCCTGATAGTTCTCTTGAAGGGTCAATCGAGCCAGTCGATTTTTTTCAAATAACTGGCTATCGATGTAAAGAGAGAGCGCCTTTTGCATGATGAGATTGCTGTCATAGTCCAGGATATTTTTGTAGGCAACAAAGGCCTCTTTTAGAGCATTTGGGAGAATGAGGGCGGTAATACGAAGGGCTGGAAAGAGACTAGTTGAGAAGGACTTGATATAAATGACCCGATCCTCAGTATCCAGATAGTGGAAGGTTTGTCCCTTTTTAGAGTCTAAGTCACCTAGATAATCATCCTCGACGATATATACACCATACTGATTTGCTAGATCCAAAATAGCCCTTTTTTCCTGATCAGAATAGGAATGACCTAGGGGATAGTGGAAGCGAGGAATGGTGTAGAAAAACTTGATTTTCCTAGATTTGAACTGTTCTTCCAGTTCTTCAAGGTTGATGCCATCAATACGGCGTTCAATGGTCTGGTAGGCTAATCCTTGAGCGACCAAGAGACGGTTCATCCGGTGGTAGGTCGGCTGTTCGACCAAAATCTCAGTTCCCTGGCTCGGAAAGTTAATCTGAGAAAGTATAAAGAGAGCTTGTTGGGTACCAGATGTTAGAACCAGTTGGTCGGGTTTACAGTAGAGGGCTTGGTCAAAGAGGAGTTGCTGGACAGATTGTCTCAGTTCCTCAAGGCCTTCTTGGTTGTCATAGTAGTTGAAGAGGTAGTTTTCTCTTCCAATTAGGGTTTCGTTGACGCAGAGTCGGAAGTCGTCATAGGCACTGGCATGTTCGTCAGTGACTTCGATTTCCAAGTCCTGATGCTGTCCTTGTTCCAGAACATAGTAGCCACTTTGGGGTTTGGCATAGAGGTATTGTTCATGGCGTAATTCCAGCAGGGCTCGTTGGATAGTGTCCTTGCTACAGTGGAAGTCTTGGCTCAGTTGACGGATAGAGGGAAGCCGGCTACCTGTTGGAAATTTTCCTGATTCGATACCTTTTTTGAGAAAGGAAACGACTGCTTGGTATTTACTTTCTTTCTTCATTCCAGACCTCCGTTGATTTTGTTACATTGTACCTTTTTTTTGCCTTCTTGGCAATGGGAAAAGCATTTCTCCCTTTCACAACTAGGAGCAAATGTGGTATACTTAGAAAGTATGATGATTCATTGAAAAGAAGATAAGAAAGAGAATGGATAGAAAAGTGCAGGAACCGGTTAAATTATTTCAATACAATACTCTAGGTGCCCTAATGGCAGGTCTATATGGCGGAACCATGACAGTGGGAGAATTGCTGGAACATGGTGACCTCGGCTTGGGAACATTGGATTCGATTGACGGGGAGTTGATTGTCCTTGATGGCAAGGCTTATCAAGCCAAGGGGTCTGGTCAAACGCCTGAAATCGTTGAGGTGGCAGCGGATGCCCTTATTCCCTATGCAGCGGTGGTTCCTCATCAGGCAGAAGTGATTTTTCGTCAGCGCTTTGAGATGACTGACAAGGAATTGGAAAAACGAATTGAGTCCTACTATGATGGGGAAAATCTTTTTCGCTCCATCAAGATTCATGGCGAATTTTCACAAATGCACGTACGGATGATTCCTAAATCCACACCTGATACTAAGTTTGCTGATGTAGCGACTCACCAACCTGAATATAGCCGTGAAAATGTATCGGGAACTATTGTTGGATTTTGGACACCGGAGATTTTCCATGGAGTGAGTGTTGCAGGCTACCATTTGCATTTTATCTCAGATGATTTAACCTTTGGTGGGCATGTGATGGACTTTGTTATCAAAGAAGGAATGATTGAGGTTGGGGCAGTCGACCAGTTGGACCAACGTTTTCCAGTCCAAGATCGCCAGTATTTATTTGCCAAATTTAACGTTGACGAGATGAAGAAAGATATTGATAAGTCAGAATAGGAGAAAAAGATGACAGTACATATTATCCTTACCATGATCGCTTTGGTTCTCATTCTAGTAAGTGGGACTTGGTATGCCAAAAAGCGGTTTAAAATCTCTCTTGCAGTGATGGGCTTGGGGGCAATCGCATTTTTTGTTTCTTCTCAAGTGTTAGAGAAGATGGTTCACCTTCTGATACTCCATCCGCAAAAAGATGGAACCATTCCGCTTATGCAGGAGCAGCCTTTCTTATACGTCCTTTATGGGATCGCTATGGCAGCCCTCTTTGAAGAGACGGCTCGTCTTATCTTTTTTAAATGGTTGGAGAAAAAGAGAAAGCTAGAAGATCGAGATGCTTTGGCTTATGGTTTGGGACATGGCGGCTTGGAGATGCTCTATCTCGGAATGGGAAGCTTGATCAGTCTTTTGATTCTCTTTTCACTCATCCAGTCTTCAAATACTGATGTAGCCAATCTTCTTCCAAAGTCTACACTTGAAACGGTTCAGTCTCTTTCTGTATGGCAGGTTTATTTACTAGGAGTTGAACGTGTGCTTGCCTTGGTTCTGCAAATTGGTCTCTCTATCTGGGTCTATCAAAGTGTCCGTCAAAAGAAATGGATCTACCTCCTTGCTGCCTATGGTTTGCATGCCTTGTTTGACTTGGCTCCAGCCTTATCTCATGTTGGATGGATTGCAAATCCGCTTCTAGTTGAGTTTATTCTTCTCGTAGAACTTTTAGTCTTTATCTGGCTGACAAAATCTACATTTTGGAAAAAATCATAAAAAGAGGGGTGACCTCTTTTTTTATGTAAAGATAAAACAAGCTCTTTTTATGGTCGTCAAATGTCTCTAAAAGTGGTATAATGGAATGAATTTTGAAAAAGGAAGAGTGACATGTCAGTAAAAGAAAAAATGCTTGAAATCCTAGAAGGAATCGATATTCGTTTTAAGGAGCCCTTGAAGACCTATACCTATACCAAGGTTGGAGGTCGAGCGGATTATCTAGTTTTGCCACGCAATCGCTATGAGATGGTCCGTGTCGTCCAATTTGCCAATCAAGAGAATATTCCCTGGATGGTGCTTGGGAATGCCAGCAATATCATCGTTCGTGAAGGTGGAATCCGTGGTTTTGTCATCTTGTGTGATAAGCTTAATAACGTTTCGGTTGATGGCTATACCATCGAAGCAGAAGCAGGAGCGAACTTGATCGAAACAACACGTATTGCCCTCCGTCATAGTTTGACTGGTTTTGAGTTTGCTTGTGGGATTCCTGGAAGCATCGGCGGTGCAGTCTTTATGAATGCGGGTGCCTATGGAGGAGAGATTGCCCATATCTTGCAGTCTTGTCAAATTTTGACTAAGGAAGGGGAAATCGAGACCTTGTCAGTCAAGGACTTGGCTTTTGGTTACCGCCATTCAGCTATTCAGGATTCTGGGGCTGTTGTTTTGTCAGCTAAATTTGCCCTAGCTCCAGGGAATCACCAGGTTATCAAGCAAGAGATGGACCGCTTGACGCACCTACGTGAACTCAAACAACCTTTAGAATACCCATCTTGTGGTTCAGTCTTTAAGCGACCAGTGGGGCATTTTGCAGGTCAGTTGATCTCAGAGGCTGGCCTGAAGGGCTATCGAATCGGTGGTGTGGAAGTATCTGAAAAGCATGCCGGTTTTATGATCAATGTTGCTGACGGAACGGCCAAAGACTACGAGGACTTGATCCAATCTGTTATCAAAAAAGTCAAGGAACACTCAGGTGTCACTCTTGAAAGAGAAGTCCGAATCTTGGGTGAGAAGGAATAAGGTTGGGGTAGAAAAGTTGCTGCTATAACCATTGTAAAGGGGGTGAAAGCCTATCGTGAGTGAAGATGTATGTAGGCAGTTCAATCTCCTACACGAGGTAGTAGCGGCCTGACAGAGCCCTGATCTGTTAATTTATGAAAAAGAAGGAATTTATGACAATTGAAAAAACCAATTATTGAATTCAAAAACGTCTCTAAAGTTTTTGAAGACAGCAACACCAAGGTTCTCAAAGACATTAACTTTGAGTTGGAAGAAGGGAAGTTCTATACCCTACTAGGCGCATCTGGTTCAGGAAAATCAACCATTCTAAACATCATTGCAGGTTTACTGGATGCGACGACAGGGGATATTTTGCTGGATGGGGTACGGATTAACGACATCCCAACCAACAAACGAGATGTTCATACGGTCTTCCAATCCTATGCCTTGTTTCCACATATGAATGTGTTTGAAAATGTTGCCTTTCCACTCCGTTTGCGTAAGATTGACAAGAAAGAAATCGAACAACGTGTAGCGGAAGTTCTCAAGATGGTTCAGTTGGAAGGTTACGAGAAGCGTTCCATTCGTAAACTCTCTGGAGGACAACGTCAGCGTGTGGCCATTGCCCGTGCCATCATTAACCAACCCCGTTTGGTCTTGTTGGATGAGCCCTTGTCAGCACTGGACTTGAAATTGCGAACAGACATGCAGTACGAACTGCGTGAATTGCAACAACGATTGGGGATTACCTTTGTCTTTGTCACTCACGATCAGGAGGAAGCCCTTGCTATGAGTGACTGGATTTTCGTCATGAATGATGGCGAGATTGTTCAGTCTGGAACGCCTGTCGACATCTATGATGAGCCGATCAACCACTTTGTTGCCACCTTTATTGGTGAGTCCAACATCTTGCCAGGAACCATGATTGAGGACTACTTGGTTGAGTTTAACGGCAAACGCTTTGAAGCGGTCGATGGAGGGATGAAGCCAAATGAGCCTGTTGAGGTTGTCATTCGTCCAGAGGACTTGCGCATTACCCTACCTGAAGAAGGCAAGCTCCAAGTTAAAGTTGATACCCAGCTTTTCCGTGGGGTTCATTACGAGATTATCGCCTATGACGAGCTCGGAAATGAATGGATGATCCACTCGACTCGTAAGGCCATTGTGGGTGAGGAAATTGGTCTGGACTTTGAACCAGAAGATATCCACATCATGCGTCTCAACGAAACCGAAGAAGAGTTCGATGCTCGTATCGAGGAGTACGTAGAAATCGAAGAGCAAGAAGCAGGTCTGATTAACGCGATCGAGGAGGAAAGAGATGAAGAAAACAACCTCTAAACTCTTTGTAGTGCCCTACATGCTTTGGATTGCACTCTTTGTCCTCGCACCCTTGGTCTTGATTTTTGGACAATCCTTTTTCAACATCGAAGGGCAGTTTAGTTTAGAAAATTATAAATCTTACTTTGCGTCACAAAACTTGACCTATCTCAAAATGAGCTTCAACTCTGTGCTTTATGCAGGGATTGTCACCTTGGTAACACTGCTCATCAGCTATCCAACAGCCCTCTTTTTGACCCGTCTCAAGCACCGTCAACTCTGGCTCATGCTGATTATCCTGCCAACCTGGATCAATTTGCTCCTCAAGGCCTATGCCTTTATCGGGATTTTTGGTCAAAATGGCTCTATTAACCAATTTTTGGAATTCATCGGAATCGGTTCGCAGCAGTTGCTCTTTACGGATTTCTCCTTTATCTTTGTCGCAAGTTACATCGAGCTTCCCTTTATGATTTTGCCGATCTTCAATGTCTTGGATGATATGGATAACAATCTTATCAATGCCAGCTATGACCTCGGTGCGACCAAGTGGGAAACTTTCCGCCATGTCATCTTCCCCCTTTCTATGAACGGAGTGAGAAGTGGTGTTCAGTCTGTCTTTATCCCAAGTTTGAGTCTCTTCATGCTGACACGTTTGATTGGTGGGAACCGCGTTATCACGCTGGGAACGGCTATTGAGCAGAACTTCCTGACAAACGACAACTACGGTATGGGTTCTACCATCGGTGTGATCCTCATCCTGACCATGTTTCTCACCATGTGGGTGACCAAGGAAAGGAGAGAACGATGAAAAAATTTGCCAATCTCTACCTAGCCTTTGTCTTTATCATCCTTTATTTGCCGATTTTTTACTTGATTGGCTATGCCTTTAATGCAGGGGATGATATGAACAGCTTTACAGGCTTTAGCTTGAGCCATTTTAAAACTATGTTTGGTGATGGCCGTCTCATGTTGATCCTCACCCAAACCTTTTTCTTGGCCTTTCTATCTGCCTTGATTGCGACCATTATCGGGACTTTTGGTGCTATCTATATCTACCAGTCTCGTAAGAAATACCAAGAAGCCTTTTTATCACTCAATAATATCCTCATGGTTGCGCCTGACGTTATGATTGGTGCTAGCTTCTTGATTCTCTTTACCCAGCTTAAGTTTTCACTTGGCTTTTTGACGGTTTTATCTAGTCACGTGGCCTTTTCCATCCCTATCGTGGTCTTGATGGTCTTGCCTCGTCTTAAGGAGATGAATGATGACATGATTCATGCGGCTTATGACCTTGGAGCTAGTCAATTTCAGATGTTTAAGGAAATCATGCTACCGTACCTGACACCGTCTATCATTGCAGGTTATTTCATGGCCTTCACCTATTCGCTGGATGACTTTGCAGTGACCTTCTTTGTGACGGGAAATGGCTTTTCAACCCTGTCAGTCGAGATTTACTCTCGAGCTCGTAAGGGAATTTCGCTAGAAATCAATGCCCTCTCTGCCCTTGTCTTTCTCTTTAGTATTATCCTAGTGGTTGGCTATTACTTTATCTCACGTGAGAAGGAGGAGCAAGCATGAAAAAACTCTATTCATTTTTAGCAGGAATTGTAGCGATTATCCTTGTCTTGTGGGGAATTGCGACTCATCTAGATAGTAAAATCAATAGCCGAGATAGTCAGAAATTGGTTATCTACAACTGGGGGGACTATATCGATCCAGAACTCTTGGAGAAATTCACAGAAGAAACAGGAATCCAAGTACAGTACGAGACCTTTGACTCCAACGAAGCCATGTATACCAAGATCAAGCAGGGTGGAACGACCTATGATATTGCCATCCCAAGTGAATACATGATCAACAAGATGAAGGACGAAGACCTCTTGGTTCCGCTTGATTATTCAAAAATTGAAGGAATCGAAAATATCGGACCTGAGTTCCTCAACCAGTCTTTTGACCCGGGCAATAAATTCTCCATCCCTTACTTCTGGGGGACCTTGGGAATCGTCTACAATGAAACCATGGTAGATGAGGCGCCTGAGCATTGGGATGACCTCTGGAAACCAGAATATAAGGATTCCGTCATGCTCTTTGATGGGGCGCGTGAGGTGCTGGGACTCGGGCTTAACTCACTTGGTTACAGTCTCAACTCCAAGGATCCTCAGCAGCTGGAAGAGACAGTGGATAAGCTCTACAAATTGACTCCAAATATCAAGGCCATTGTGGCAGACGAGATGAAGGGTTACATGATTCAGAACAATGCTGCTATCGGTGTGACTTTCTCTGGGGAAGCCAGCCAGATGTTGGAGAAAAATCCTAACCTCAAGTATGTCGTTCCGACTGAGGCTAGCAATCTCTGGTTTGACAACATGGTCATTCCAAAAACTGTGAAAAACCAAGATGCAGCCTATGCCTTTATCAACTTTATGTTAAAACCCGAAAATGCTCTCAAAAATGCGGAGTATGTAGGCTACTCAACACCAAACCTACCAGCCAAGGAAATGCTCCCAGAGGAGACTCGTGAGGACAAATCCTTCTATCCAGACGCTGATACCATGAAACACCTAGAAGTTTATGAGAAGTTTGATCATAAATGGACAGGAAAATATAGCGACCTCTTCCTACAATTTAAAATGTATCGGAAGTAGGAGTAGATACAAAGAAAACGAATCAGTCAAGCTGGTTCGTTTTTTGTATTAAAAAAAATTTATATTTGGGCTTGACAAAAGGAATTTTAATGATAAAATAGTATCCTTTATACATTTAGGAGGTATCTATGAGATGAGTGATTTATTTGTTCAAAAGTCTAACCATTTCCTGAGTCTTAACAATCATAAGATTATCGTAAAAAATGGTCAAGGTCAGATTGTTAAAGAAATTTCTATTCACTTAGTAGAGAACCTTTTGATTTTTGGTCAAGAACAGGTAACTACACAGTTACTTAGGGTTCTAGCTAAGAAAAATGTCAATGTCTATTATTTTACTGGGGAGGGGAGAAGGATTTTTATCCAGGCCATGAGAGAGCGCATGTTGGAAATCCATCAGTATGTCGAAGTCGACAAAAAACGCTATACTTTTTTCTATATGGCAGATCTGCAAAATAAGGGATTGATTCGAGCTTTTGAGAGTCTAAAACCCGAACTTTATGCTACAGGCTATACAGGAGAATAATCATGGGACTTTATTTTAATCTTTCAGCATAAGAGAAGGAGTTTGCTAAGAAAAAGTTTTTCTTTTGTATTATCATATATGACATTGTTAGTAATAAGAGGCGTCTGAAACTCGCAAAGTTACTAGAGGGATTTGGTATCCGAGTCCAACGATCCTGCTTTGAGATTGACCTATAGAAGTCCAACTATCGTAGCTTGATGAGTGAGTTGCAATCATTCTATGATGCTGACCAGTTAGACAATATCATTGTTTACGTTGGAAATCGAGAAGAAACCTTGCGCTTAAACACAGATGAAGTTGAGATAGAAAAGGAGGATTGTTTGTTCTTTTGAGATGAAAACTCTTACAAAATATGGTATACTAATAGTAGTTTCCAATAGGTTATATCTAGTGCTTGTTATAGGTTTACATACAAGATATGGGGTATAGATACCTATCTACCTCGAGAGGGGCCGGAAACCTAAACGTTTCATTTTAGCTACCTTTCTAAAGTAATTATATTGTATAGATACCTATCTACCTCGAGAGGGGCCGGAAACTTGGCGACACGGATTGAGTAACCGCAGGTGTTTTGTATAGATACCTATCTACCTCGAGAGGGGCCGGAAACGGTCTAACGATAGCTGATAAAATTTCCCATAATGATTGTATAGATACCTATCTACCTCGAGAGAGGACGGAAACACTGTCAAAACCATCTTTTGGTTGATGTCAGAGGCTCGGACAATGTATAGATACCTATCTACCTCGAGAGGGGACGGAAACATTATTTTGGCCAAAATAATATGAACACTGAGTATAGCCCTCTATTTACCTCGGGAGGGGCCGGAAACAATAGTGCAACTGCAGTAACAATAGTTCCTACGGCGTATAGATACCTATCTACCTCGAGAGGGG
>NZ_KV822038.1:723542-724531 GCF_001815805.1 Streptococcus sp. HMSC072D05 | reverse complement strand
ATACCTATCTACCTCGAGAGGGGCCGGAAAAGAGAAGATACCATTTTCAATATGGATTACCCCTTGTATAGCCACCTATCTACCTCGCGAGAGGCCGGAAACCACGCTCTAAATTTTGGAATCATCCCAAATCCTCGTATAGCCACCTATCTACCTCGAAAGGGGCCGGAAACCAATAAACTAAAATATTATAGTGATATTTTTCAGTGTATAGATACCTATCTACCTCGCGAGGGACGGAAACCTGCGGTTAAATGTTATCGCACCGTTGATATACTTACATTTAGACACCTATCTACCTCGAGAGGGGCCGGAAACAGAGTTTTAAGAGCCAAGGTTGGCTTAACTGGGTTCTGTATATCTCCCTATCTACCTCGAGAGGGGACGGATACAGTTCAGCGTTGTCCTTTTCAACCTTTTCAATGTAGGTATAGCTACCTATCTACCTCGGGAGGGGTCGGAAACGCGTCAAACCCTTTAATTGTGACAAGTTGGCCGTCATGTATAGCTACCTATCTACCTCGCGAGGGGCCGGAAACCCATCGTATAGAATAGCCATCATGATTTTCCTCATAAGTTTTTTAGTATAGCTACCTATCTACCTCGCGAGGGGCCGGAAACTCTAGTTCCATCGCAGTTACTGTATAGAGGGCTTCGAGTATAGCTACCTATCTACTTCGGGAGGGGCCGGAAACTAAGAACCGTCAGGGTATTCATACCACCATCCAGTATCATGTATAGCTCCCTATCTACCTCGCGAGGGGCCGGAAACTAAGAACCGTCAGGGTATTCATACCACCATCCAGTATCATGTATAGCTCCCTATCTACCTCGAGAGGGGCCGGAAACCCGATAAAGTTAATTTTGTTGATATTTTCAAATGACGTATATCCACCTATCTACCTCGAAAGGGGTCGGAAACAATCAATTCCTGCTTATTCATCTTCCAACTCCTTGTCTAGCTACCTATCTACCTCGCGAGGGGCCGG
>NZ_KV822038.1:723206-723442 GCF_001815805.1 Streptococcus sp. HMSC072D05 | reverse complement strand
CCTATCTACCTCGCGAGGGGCCGGAAACAATCCAGCTGATAGCAAAATCCATATTGCGATAAAACGTATAGATACCTATCTACCTCGAGAGGGGCCGGAAACTGGAACCATGTTAAACAGACTGGTACTAAAATTCGAGGTAAATACAATGAGATACTTGATAAAAACTGGAACCATGTTAAATAGACTGGTACTAAAATCTCGTGTTTAGTATAGAAACCATCAACCTCGCGAGG
>NZ_KV822038.1:722773-723106 GCF_001815805.1 Streptococcus sp. HMSC072D05 | reverse complement strand
ACAGTGTAGCTACCTATCTACCTCGCGAGGGGTCGGAAACCTTGATTCATCAGATTCAATCGTTCCCTTAAAGACTTCGTATAGAAACCTATCAACCTCGGTAGGGGCCGGAAACAGTTAGGGCGATAAATGGAGATAACAATTGGAATAGCAAAGTATAGATACCTATCAACCTCGAGAGGGGCCGGAAACCTTGAGACATTTCGTTCCTTTCTTTAGGCTTAACGTTTTGTATAGCTACCTATCTACCTCGAGAGGGGCCGGAAACCCATCATACTTCTGCGTATCAACCTCTACCTTACGGTATAGCTACCTATCTACCTCGCGAGGGGC
>NZ_KV822038.1:686674-722673 GCF_001815805.1 Streptococcus sp. HMSC072D05 | reverse complement strand
CCCTATCTACCTCGCGAGGGGCCGGAAACTCCATAACTCGGTAAGAATAGTTTAGGGAAAAGAAAAGTATAGCCCTCTATATACCTTGAAAGGGGCCGGAAACATCGGCTGAAAAATAGTGACATTTCCTTTTAATTTACGGTAAGTATAGATACCTATCAACCTCGAAAGGGGCCGGAAACAATTTACCTGTAAATCGAGTAGACAACATAGAAATCACCACATAGTATAGCTACCTACCTACCTCGCGAGGGGCCGGAAACCTAGCTATGTTCTTATCGTTCTTAATCTGAAACTCGTTAGTATAGACAACTATCAACCTCGCGAGGGGTCGGAAACGGTTTTGGTGATTCCGGTGTGTAGTTCGTAACAGTGTGTATAGCTCCCTATCTACCTCAAGAGAGGCCGGAAACTTTAGAATTTCTAAATATTCTTGTGAGGTCATAGCCCTGTATAGATACCTATCTACCTCGCGAGGGGCCGGAAACAAGTTACCTGCCACGATTGCTGTATTGTTAAATTGTGTATAGATACCTATCTACCTCGAGAGGGGCCGGAAACTATACCATACCTGTCTTTACGGTTGGAAGCTACCGTAGAGTATAGCTACCTATCTACCTCGAGAGGGGACAGTTTCATAAGGGCAAAGGGTTCCAAAAGTAAAAGAAAAAAGCGCTCATGAGAAAGCAAAAGCGCAATTGTATCAATAAAGGAGGCATATGAAACGCATCGAACTATCATTTAAGCGGATTGACCAATCACCGAGCGATCTGTCGACAAAATTCCAAGGTTTTCTCATGGAAAACCTAGCACCAGACTATGTGACTTGGCTACATGAGCAGGAGACCAACCCCTACTCACTAAAAATCATCCATCAAAAGGACAAGACCCTGTGGTCCCTTCATCTCCTGACGGATGAGGCTGTCAAGCAGATTTTGCCTGTTCTATTGGAGCTCAAGAAAGTAGAACTTCATGACTTGCCGACTCTCATGGTGGAGTCTTTGTCCATGCAAGATCTCAGTTCGGAGCAACTCTTTGAGTTCTTTAATGAAAACCAAGATCGGTCACTCTTTACCATTCATTTTCAAACTCCGACAGGATTTCGCTCTCAGGGAGAGTACTTACTCTTTCCGACCATGCGTCTCATCTTTCAGAGTTTGATGATGAAGTATGCACGTCTGGTCGAGAATCGTCAGGACATCGAAGAGGAAACTCTGGACTACCTGGTCAAGCATAGTAGGATTACCAGCTATCGATTGGAATCCAGCTATTTTAAAGTCCATGGCAAAAAAATCCCTGGTTTCAGGGGGAGATTGACCTTTAAGATTACAGGTCCAAATACCTTGAAAGCATACGCCAATATGCTTCTAAAATTTGGGGAATACTCAGGCCTAGGTATGAAAACTAGCTTAGGGATGGGAGGTTTAGAACTTGAAGAAAGAAAAGATTGATTTAGTTTATGGGTCGCTTTTGCACGCTATCGGTAAGGTGATTCAAGGTTCCAGGTATGATGAGAAAGATCTGGGTACCGTTGGGTCCGAATGGTTTAGACGCTTTTCGGATAATGAAAAGATAGCTCAGCAGATAGCCAAGGCGACTTCTAGTGATTTGCCGACGGACTTAGCTCCTGATAGTTTGGTCTATATCACGTCAGCTGCCGCAAAGATTGCTTCAGGCCTAAAAGGAGCAACAGATACTCATGGAGGTAAAGAAGATTTCCTAAGTAAACAATCGGATATCTTCAATGTATTTTCAGATAGCCCTAGTCAGCGTTATCTTGATGCGCGACCTTTAGAGCTTGACGGAGAACCAAACTATGCTAAGGAATCGAGTGAGCCGTCTGACCAGTCAGATTATGACTTGATAGTAGAGACCTTAGAAAAAGAGTTTGAGAGATTTGACTTTAGCCAATCTGAGATAGATGCCCTTTTGAATCTCCTTGAGTCTACTCTTTCCTATGTACCTGTTTCGACAAGAACCAAGGGATTATCAGATATTTCTCTAGCAACCTACAGTCGTCTGACAGCTGGCTTTTCCCTAGCTATAGAGGACTATTTAGCAGACAAGAATTGCCGTGACTATGAGAAGGTACTGGGACAGGATTTAGAAGCTTTTTATGGCGAGAAGGCCTTTTTATTAGCAAGTTTTGACTTATCAGGGATTCAGGATTTTATCTACAATATCGCAACAGCTGGTGCAGCTAAGCAACTAAAAGCACGTTCCTTGTATCTAGATTTTATGGGGGAACATATCGCTGACAGCTTACTGGAGAAGTTAGAGCTTACAAGGGCTAATCTTCTCTACGTTGGTGGCGGGCACGCCTACTTTATCCTTCCAAACACCGAAAAAACTAGAGAGAGCTTGGCTAGCTTTGAAGCAGAATTCAATCAGTTTTTGGTCAAGCATTTCCAGACAGGTTTGTACGTAGCATTTGGTTGGAGTCCATTTTCAGCCAATGATATGACAACGACACTGGCTGACTATCGAAAAGTCTATCAAACAACTAGTCGGATGATTTCCCAAAAGAAAATTTCTCGTTATGATACAAAAACTCTCCTTGAACTCAACCAAGGAGGAAAAAGTTCCCAGAGAGAATGTGCTATTTGCCACTCAGTCGAAAAGCTTACCAAGTCTAATGGTCAAGAAGTCTGCCATATCTGTGCAGGAATGTATCGCTTTGCCAAGGAAATACAAGAAAGCTACTATATTGTCACAAAAGAAAAAGACCTGCCGATAGGTCCGGGAGCCTATATTAGAGGTATTTCCAAAGCCGACCTCGCTAATGAAGAGTGGGACCGTGTTTATGTCAAGAATAGCTATAGGACAGATATCCTAAAAGCAACCCATGTCTTTGTCGGAGATTACAAGTATGATGAGATTTACGAGTATGCTAAACTATCTCAGGAGTCTGGTCAAGGTATCAAGCGTCTGGCAGTCGTTCGACTAGATGTGGATGACCTAGGAGCAGCCTTTATGGCTGGGTTCTCCTATCAAGATGGTGGCAAATATAATACTCTAGCACGCTCGGCAACCTTCTCTAGAAGTATGAGTCTCTTCTTTAAAGTCTATATCAACCAGTTTGCCAAAGAGAAAAAATTATCAATCATTTATGCCGGTGGAGATGATGTATTTGCTATCGGATCCTGGCAGGATATTATTGAGTTTACTATTTGTCTCCGACAAAACTTTATCAAGTGGACAAATGGCAAATTAACCCTATCAGCAGGAATCGGCCTCTTTCCAGATAAAACTCCAGTTAGCCTCATGGCTGAAGAAACTGGTAAGCTAGAAGGAGCAGCAAAGGATAACGACAAGGATAGTATTTCCCTTTTTAAAGCAGGTAATACCTTGAAGTTGGACCAATCTTTTGGCAATGTTGATTCTGAAAGAAATTATACCTTGAAGTTCGACCAATTTATTGACAATGTCTATAATGGGAAACTGAAGAGCATTCGTTACTACTTTAATATTCAAGATGAGCGCGGAAAGAGTTTTGTATACAGACTGATTGAGCTCCTTCGTAACTACGATCGTATGAATATTGCTCGATTAGCCTATTATTTGACGCGCTTAGAGGATCAAACTTCTAAGGATAAAAAAGAAGAGTTTAAAGAGTTTAAGGATTTATTCTTTTCTTGGTATACAGGTAGCGATAATGAACGTAAGGAAGCAGAGATAGCTTTACTTCTATATATTTATGAGATTAGAAAGGATTCATAGATGGCAATTTTAACAGATGATAATTACGTAGATAAGGCAGAAAAGGTTATTAAATCTTTAAATCATACTAAAGATCATAGAAATAATAAAATTAAATTTTTTTTAACAACTACAAAAATTCGAAATCTACTAAATTTAACTAGTAATCTTTTTGATGAAAGTAAGGTCAGATCGTATAAGGAATTGGCTGATAAAATTGCTTATTTAAGAGTGCAGTTTGTTTATCAATCGGGCCGAGAAACTGCGGTTAAAGACTTGGTGAAAAAGGCTGAGATTCTAGACATTCTAAAAGAAATAAACAATAAGGAAAGTCTCCAACGTTTTTGCCGCTATATGGAAGCACTAGTAGCTTATTTCAGATTTTATGGAGGAAAAGATTAATGGCATTTGCAAAAATTCAAGTAACAGGACAAATTCGTCTAGAGACAGGACTTCATATTGGGACAAGCAATGCTTTTGCGGCGATTGGTGCTACGGACTCACCTGTGATTAAAGATCCAATTACAAACTTACCCATTATTCCAGGATCTAGTATCAAAGGGAAAATGCGTACCCTTTTGGCAAGAGTATATAATACTAAATTAGCAGAAAAACCAGGAGAAGATGGGGAAATTATTAGTCGTCTCTTTGGGAATAGTTCAGACAAAAACTATAAAGTAGGAAGACTCATCTTTAGAGATGCCTTTCTAACTAACAAAAAAGATTTAGATTCACGAGCTGTCAAAGGTTATACTGAAGTTAAGTTTGAAAATACTATTGACCGTATCACTGCTGAAGCAAATCCAAGACAGATTGAACGTGCTATCCGAGACAGTATCTTTGGATTTGAGTTGATCTATGAGGTGACAGACAAGAGTCAAGCTCAAGTAGAAGAAGACTTCAAAGTAATTCTTGATGGATTAAAGCTGTTGGAACTTGATTATTTAGGGGGTTCAGGTTCTCGTGGTTATGGTAAAGTTGTCTTTGAGAATCTTAAAGCAAATACAGTTTTCGGAAACTATGATGTTAGTAGATTGAATGAACTTTTAACTACGGAGGTCTAGTATGACCTACAAGATGTATATTATGAACTTCCATACTGCTCACTTTGGAGCAGGTACTCTGGATAGTTCTAAAATGACTTTTGCAGCTGACCGATTGTTTTCAGCCTTAGCTATAGAAGCAAAAAAAATGGGCAAAATGGAGGAATTTGTATCATTAGCAGGTCTAGATGGATTCGTTTTGTCAGATGCATTTCCTTATCAGTCAGGCCCATTTTTACCTAAGCCGATAGGATTTCCAACGTTTGACCAGCCAGACTTAACAACGGATGTTAAAGAAGTAAGACGTCAAGCGAAAATGGCGAAGAAACTTCAATTTATCCCTTTAGATAAATTTGATTCTTATGTAAATGGAACGCTTTTTAAAGACGCAGAACATGCAGTAACAAACATCGTCACTAAAAACCAACCTCATTTAGATGGGGCTCTTTATCAAGTTTCTACAGTTAGATATAGAGATGACTCTTCTCTTTACGTGATTGCTAACGAGTCTGAGCTCTTGAATGAACTCATGGCAAGCTTGCAGTATACAGGAATTGGTGGGAAACGCTCCAGTGGTTATGGACAATTTGATTTGACTATTTTAGATTTACCAGATAGCTTCAAAAATCGTCTCACCAAGGTCCATCAAGGACCTGTCATGACCTTGACGACTTCTCTACCAGTCGAAAAGGAACTTGAATATGCTATGGAAACTGGTTCCTATTTACTAAGTAAATCAAGTGGTTTTGCTTTTAGTACAGAAACTAATGAAAATTACCGTAAGCAGGATTTATATAAGTTTGCTTCTGGATCTACTTTCTCTGAAACCTTTACAGGACAGATTGTAGATGTAAGACCTCTTGATTTCCCACATGAAGTATTAAGCTATGCTAAACCATTATTTTTCAAGATGGAGGGAGAAAGATGAAAACAGAGTATAGAACCTTTCAATTTACCCTCCTAGCCATGGCTCCTATCCATACTGGCAGTGGTGATAAGTACACATCTCGTGAATTTATCTATGAAGATGGGTACTTTTATTTCCCTGATATGGGTAAGTTTTATAATCGAATGGTGGAGAAAGGTTATGATCAGAAGTTTGAGCGCTTTTTACAAGAGAGAAAGGCAAGTGCCAGTAATAATCGTTTGATTTCCTTTTTAGAGGATAACCGTATTTCTGACCGTGATTTTGGTGGTTATAGGATTAAAGAGACTGGTTTTGAAACCGAAAAGAACAACATTGATTCCAAGTTAGGTACTATTAATGAAGTATCAAAGTTTATGCGAGACTCTTATGGTAATCCTTATATACCTGGTAGTTCGTTAAAGGGAGCCATTCGAACTATTTTGATGAATACCAATCCTGACTGGAATAATGAAAATGTTGTAAAAGATAAAAAGGAAAACAAATCTTTGATTCCTTGGGGAGCAAAAAAGGGTCAGAATTATGATGACTTGTTTAATACTATTCGTGTTAGTGATAGCAAACCATTTAGAAATGACAGTCTTATTTTAGTTCAAAAATGGGATCATAAAGCCACCACCCCTCTTGTCAAGCCTCTTCCTTTATATAGGGAAGCTTTAACTCCTGGCAAAATAATTAATTTTAAAATTACCACAACTACAAAGGAGGCGGGGGAATTAATTGAGAAACTTGGTGAGAAAGCATTTGAATTTTATAATGACTATAAGATTTTTTTCCTCAAAGATTTTCCTGAAAATAAAATTCAGCCAAATATTCAATATCCTATATACTTGGGTGCTGGTAGTGGAGCTTGGACAAAAACAATTTTTAAACAAGCAAAAGATATTTTACAAGAACGTTATGAGAATAGCAGAACCACTAGGATGGTTGAAAAGGGAGTCTTGAAATTAACAAAAGCGCCAATGAAAAGTGTTAAAACAACACAAGCAACTCGTAAACTGATAATGAATAATGAATCCTTCTATGAAATGGGCAAGGCGAACTTTATGATTAAGGAGATTACAAATGACAATTTTAATTTCAGCAGTAGGTAATACGGATCCTATCAGTAAGAACAGAGACTCAGCCTTAATGCACATAGCTCGAAAATATAAACCAGAAAGAATCGTCTTACTCTACAGTGAGGAAATGTTAGTTAAAAAAACTCTTATTGAGAGAGCCCTTCTTTCATTTAAAGACTACAAACCTGATGTGAAAATTCATGAGCAAATATTAAGGAATGATGAGGTTTATTTGTATGATAAAATGTATGAGATCATAGGAAAAATTATAAAAGAGTATTCTAAATTAGGGGAGGAATTAATTCTAAATCTATCTTCTGGTACTCCTCAGATAAAATCAGCTCTATTCGCTATAAACCGAATTGATGACTATAATACGCAGGCAATTCAAGTTACCACTCCTAGTAATTCATCTAACAATCCCCAAAAAATACTCTCCAAGGAAGAGGAAGATAATCTGTTTAAAAATAATGAAGATAATCAGGATAATTATGAAAACAGATGTATCATGGATATAGCGGAGAAGTTCAATCATTCTTTAGTTAAACGTCATTTAAGAAGTTTGATAGAGTCATATGATTATTTAGCTGTTGAAAAGATTGTTATCCGGAGAGATTCGAAGGGGCTGCTTTCAAATAAGCAGTTAGCTCGTTTAAGAATCATTCTAACCGACTTAGTAAATGTTTTTAAAAAACAAGAAGTTCTTTCAGAAATTCAGAAATATCCACTTTCAGAGGTTGAGAAAAAAGCCCTTAATTATTTTTTGATGATTGAGATTTTAAACAAACGAGGTCAAGTAGCAGATGTTTTGATTAAGTCAAAATCATTAGTCGAATTTATATTAGAAGATAGAATAAAAAGGAATCATCCGAATCTAATAATATATAAAAATAAGTTACCTAAGCTAAACAAAGAACATCAAGATTTTGAAAAAGTTATCGGTTATTTAGATAGTGATTATAAAAAATCACAGAACGAAAATGAGGGCAAAAAAGAAGACTTTTCTCCTACAACAACTCTAAATCTAATTATATACACTAAAATTTTAGAGTATTACAAATATAGTCCTGAATTAATTAAGTCACTTAGAGTTATCATTTCTTTAAACAATGAGAGAAATAAGGTGGCACATGGCTTGTCAGAGATTGATAGTAAACTAGTCAATTCAAAAAAATTGCAACAGACTATAGATACTTTGCGCTTTATTTTACAAGATACATTTGAGATTGATGATAACTATTTCTCTTGTTACCAAACACTCAATAATGAAATGCTTGACTTACTTCGTCAATAATATACTTTATCAATAAATCTTTTTTTGCTGATGATACATATAATGAGATTGCATGTGCCTGCTTTCCCAGTTGACGCAGAACCCAAAAAACGATATAATAAGAAAGTTGAGAATTGATTTTCTGTCATCTTAGTCCAGAGAAATGGCGGTGCTGCGAGCCATCTAAGTTAGAAAGTCATGCTACTCAATCAGACAATTTCATAAGAATAAGAGAATGACAAGTTCATTGAATGAAGGTGGTACCGCGGTTTTTCGCCCTTCGTGATATGGACTTGTCTTTTGATTTTTGGAGGTGTTTATGAAGACATTTCTCGTGAAACAAAAGTTTCGTCTTGGGGGCGAACGCTTCGATATCAAAGATGATAGGGGAGTAGTGAACTATCAGGTGGAAGGCTCTTTCTTCCAAATTCCTAAGACCTTTACCATCTATGACGCCTATGGTGAGCAAGTCAGTGAAATTAGTAAAGAATTTTTCACTTTGCTTCCTCGATTTACTATTCAGCTACGAAATGGTTCCAATTTCGTTATTCGTAAGAAGTTGACCTTCTGGCGAGATAAGTATGAGTTTGATAATCTCGGGCTTCGTATCGAGGGTAATATCTGGGATTTAAATTTCAAATTGCTAGATGATCGTGACCAAGTGATTGCTGAGATTCGGAAAGAGATTTTTCATTTAACCTCGACTTACACCGTAACCGTCTATGAAGACTCGTATGCAGACCTAGTCGTTTCCCTTTGTGTCGCGATTGACTATGTGGAGATGCTGGAAAGCCAATCAAATTAAACAAGTAAATAAGGAGATATTATGAAACAACTATCTAGTGCTCAAGTTCGCCAAATGTGGCTTGATTTCTGGGCAAGTAAAGGCCACTCTGTCGAACCATCAGTCAGCTTGGTTCCTGTAAATGACCCAACTCTTTTGTGGATTAACTCTGGGGTAGCAACCCTTAAGAAATACTTTGACGGAACCATTATCCCTGAAAATCCACGTATTACCAATGCGCAAAAAGCTATCCGTACTAACGATATTGAAAACGTAGGGAAGACTGCGCGCCACCATACTATGTTTGAAATGTTGGGGAACTTCTCTATTGGTGATTATTTCCGTGATGAAGCCATCACTTGGGCTTATGAGCTCTTGACAAGCCCAGAATGGTTTGATTTCCCAGCTGAAAAACTTTATATGACCTACTATCCAGACGATAAGGATTCTTATAACCGCTGGATTGAAGTAGGAGTGGACCCAAGCCACTTGATCCCAATCGAAGACAACTTCTGGGAAATCGGTGCTGGACCTTCTGGACCTGATACAGAAATCTTCTTTGACCGTGGAGAAGCATTTGACCCAGAAAATATTGGTCTTCGTCTGCTTGCAGAAGATATCGAAAACGACCGTTACATCGAAATCTGGAATATCGTTTTGTCACAATTTAACGCTGATCCTGCTGTTCCTCGTAGCGAATACAAAGAATTGCCACACAAGAACATTGATACGGGCGCTGGTTTGGAGCGTTTGGTGGCTGTTATCCAAGGGGCTAAGACAAACTTTGAAACGGACCTCTTCATGCCGATTATCCGTGAAGTTGAGAAATTGTCAGGTAAGGTCTACGACCAAGATGGCGATAACATGAGCTTCAAGGTCATCGCTGACCACATCCGTTCCCTTTCATTTGCCATCGGTGATGGTGCTCTTCCAGGAAATGAAGGCCGTGGTTATGTCCTTCGTCGTCTCCTCCGTCGTGCTTCTATGCACGGTCAAAAATTGGGTATCAACGAGCCTTTCCTTTACAAACTCGTTCCAACTGTTGGAAAAATCATGGAAAGCTACTACCCAGAAGTGCTTGAAAAACGTGACTTTATCGAGAAAATTGTCAAGAGCGAGGAAGAGTCATTTGCTCGTACCCTTCACTCAGGTCAACACTTTGCAGAAACTATTGTAGCTGATTTGAAAGCGAAAGGTCAAAACGTTATCGCTGGGCAAGATGTCTTCAAACTTTACGATACATATGGATTCCCAGTTGAATTGACAGAAGAAATCGCTGAAGAAGCAGGGATGACTGTAGACCGTGAAGGTTTTGAAGCAGCCATGAAAGAACAGCAAGAACGTGCGCGTGCGTCAGCTGTCAAAGGCGGCTCAATGGGAATGCAAAATGAAACCCTTCAAAACATTACAGTGGAAAGCCGATTTAACTACAAAAAAGAAAAACTAGCTAGTAGACTTGTTGCTATCGTAGCGGACAATGCAGAAGTAAACGTTGTTTCAGAAGGAACTGCCTCTCTTATCTTTGCGGAAACACCATTCTACGCTGAAATGGGTGGACAAGTAGCTGACCACGGTCAAATCTTGGATGCTAAAGGAAATGTCGTAGCGACTGTAACGGACGTGCAAAAAGCACCAAACGGACAAGCTCTTCATACTGTCGAAGTTCTTGCACCACTTGCTTTGAATCAAGAATATACCTTGGCAATCGATACTAATCGCCGTCACCGTGTCATGAAAAACCACACAGCGACTCACTTGCTCCATGCGGCTCTTCACAATATCCTTGGCCACCATGCGACACAAGCAGGATCTCTGAACGAAGTAGAATTTCTTCGCTTTGACTTTACTCACTTCCAAGCTGTGACTCCTGAAGAGTTGCGCGCCATTGAACAGCAAGTTAATGAGAAAATTTGGGAAGCAATTGCTGTAGAAACTGTTGAGACAGATATTGACACGGCTAAAGAAATGGGAGCTATGGCCCTCTTTGGTGAGAAATACGGTAAGGAAGTTCGTGTTGTGACCATCGGTGACTACTCAGTGGAACTCTGTGGTGGTACCCACGTTGGCAATACTTCTGAAATCGGTCTCTTCAAGATTGTCAAAGAAGAAGGGATTGGTTCAGGAACTCGTCGTATCTTGGCAGTGACTGGTAAAGAAGCCTTTGAAGCCTACCGTGAACAAGAAGACGCTCTTAAAGCTGTTGCATCAACTCTTAAAGCACCTCAACTCAAGGAAGTACCTCACAAGGTTGAAGGCCTTCAAGAGCAACTCCGTCAATTGCAAAAAGAAAATGCAGAATTGAAGGAAAAAGCAGCAGCTGCAGCGGCAGGTGATGTCTTTAAGGATGTGAAGGAAGTCAACGGACACCGTTACATTGCAAGCCAAGTTTCTGTATCAGATGCAAGTGCCCTTCGTACCTTTGCGGATAACTGGAAACAAAAAGACTACTCTGATGTGCTTGTCCTAGTTGCCGCTATTGGTTACAAGGTCAATGTCCTCGTAGCAAGCAAGACTAAAGATGTACACGCAGGAAACTTGGTTAAAGAATTGGCTCCAATCGTCGATGGACGTGGTGGTGGTAAACCAGACATGGCTATGGCAGGAGGAAGCAACCAAGCGAAAATTCAAGAACTCTTGGATGCAGTAGCAGGTAAATTGTAAGACAATAAAGATCTATCCATTTGGGTAGGTCTTTTTGCCTACTTAAAAAGCCAAATCCGCTTGGATTTGACTTGTAACTGATAGGTTTATTTTGTTGCCCAAACACTGACTGAACCCGCTGCTACTGGAAATTCTCCATAACCTTCAGCGTTGATTGTAACTTGTGCTGGATGATTTTCAAGGAGGTCAACAAAGGTTTGGTCAGCCCATTCTTGCCCGACAAACATAGATTTGCTGTTTTCTTGGTCATTTGAGATGAGGACAGCGATTGGAGATTGATGTTCAGCACCTGAACGAACCCAACCGATACAGTTGGCATCGTCAAAGTAGTCTGTTTGCTCCCCATATGCCCTGTCTTTTCGGATGGCTAGGAGACGGTCAAGAACTTCTCTGAAATCTTGTTGAGCAAATTGCCCTGAAATGCCGTAATAGTCTCCATAAAAGACACATGGAAGACCTTGGTCACGAAGAAGGATGAGCGCATAGGCTGCTGGTTTAAACCATTCTTGGACGGTTGATTCAAGTGCCTGTCCTCTTTGAGTATCATGGTTGTCCACGAAAGTGACAGCCTTATCAGGTTTAATTTCCACTAAACTATCGTTAAAAATACTACGAAGGTCATAGCTTGATCCAGCTTGACTGGCTTCAAAGAGATTTTGGTGGAGACGAACATCGACAAGGTCAAAGCGTTCTTCTATTTTCTCGAGATAGTCCAGATTAGCTTCTTTGTCTGGATTCCAAAATTCCCCAAAAACATAGAAATCTTCACCGTACTTTTCCTTCATATCACGGATGAAATTGCCCATAAAGAAGGAATCAATGTGCTTAACGGCATCCAAACGGAAACCAGCTACACCAGTCGTTTCCATAAACCAGTCAGCCCAATCATAGAGGTTTTGGATGACTTCAGGATGCTTAAAGTCTAGGTCAGCGTACATGAGGTAGTCGTAGTTGCCGTTTTCGTTATCGACCAATTCCTCGTTTGCCCAACCTTTATTGTCTCCTTGGATCAGGTAAATACCAGACTTACGTCTCTTGGCATCGTAGTCTGTACCTGTAAAGTGGTACCAGTGCCATTCAAAGTCATTATAGGTTTTCTGACGTCCATCAAAAGTGAAGTGGGTCCATCCGTTGATAGTAAAGGGTTCGCTTAGTTGAACTGTACGGTCCTCGGGATCTACTTCGATAACTTGAAAGGCTTCTAATTTATCTGCTGCAGCCTTGTGATTGAGAACGATGTCAGCCATTGGTTGGATTCCGTGTGCCTTTAGGGCTTGAATGGCTTGAAGATAGTCTTCTTTAAACCCATACTTGGTACGTACAGTCCCTTTTTGGTGAAATTCACCTAGGTCAAAAAGATCGTAAACACCATAGCCTACATCTTTTTCGTTTGTTGCCTTGAAGGCAGGTGGCATCCAGACATGGCTGATACCAAGGTTTGCTAGGTGCTCTGCGTCATTTGTCAGTCGAGCCCAGTGCTGGCCGTCATGAGGCAGATACCATTCAAAGTATTGCATAAGTGTCTGATTTTGCATTGTTTTTCCTCTTGCTTATCCATGTTGTGTTTTATTCTACCATAAAGTTTAGAACTAGCCAAACGTTTGCGCAAGATTCTATACTCATTTCTGAATTTGTCTATTTTTAGCGCGTGAAAACTCTCCTTCCACTACAAGGGAGAGGATATCTTGGCGAAAAAGTAAATGACATAAACTTATTTGAACAAAAATGACACTCAGTAAACTAAAGTACAACTGGTTAAACGGTTTCTTTTTTGAGAATTGTCACAAAATTTGCTATAATAGTAGCTATGAATAGAATTAGAGTCAGCAGACGTGTTGAAAAAAAGCTAGCTAAGGGTCTAGTTCTTTTGGAAGCAAGTGATTTAACAGATATTGATCTGACGGATCAGGCAGTAGAAGTTCTTAGTCAAGACGGGAAGTTTTTAGGGAGCGCCTATCTTTCTCAGCAGAACAAGGGAATCGGTTGGTTCATCAGCAAGGAAAAGGTTCGTTTCAATCAAGCCTTTTTTGAAATTCTGCTTCGTAAGGCCAAGGAAGTTAGAAAGCCTTATTATCAAGATGACTTGACCACTGCCTTTCGCCTTTTTAACCAAGAGGGGGATGGTTTTGGTGGTCTGACTGTTGATCTCTATGGAGATTATGCTGTCTTTTCTTGGTACAACTCCTTTGTTTACCAGATTCGTGAGCTGATCGTAAAGGCTTTTAAGGAAGTTTTTCCTGAGATCTTGGGGGCTTATGAAAAGATTCGTTTTAAAGGTCTAGACTACGAGTCTGCCTCTGTTTATGGTGAGGACGCGCCAGATTACTTTACTGTTCTTGAGAATGGCGTTCTCTATCAAGTCTTTATGAATGATGGCTTGATGACAGGGATTTTCCTGGACCAGCATGAGGTTCGTGGGAGTTTGGTAGACGGTTTAGCTATGGGTAAATCCTTACTCAATATGTTTTCCTATACAGCTGCCTTTTCAGTTGCTGCAGCTATGGGAGGTGCGAGTGAGACGACTTCTGTCGACTTGGCCAAACGGTCTAGAGAGCTGTCAGAAGCTCATTTTCAGGCAAATGGACTCAGCATGGACAATCATCGTTTTATCGTCATGGATGTCTTTGAGTACTTCAAGTATGCCAAGCGAAAAGGCTTGACCTATGATGTGATTGTTCTTGATCCACCAAGCTTTGCCCGCAATAAAAAACAAACATTCTCTGTAGCTAAGGACTATCACAAGTTGATTTCCCAGAGTCTAGAGATTTTAAATCCGGGAGGCATTATCATTGCCAGTACCAATGCTGCCAATGTTTCCCGCCAGAAATTTACAGAACAAATTGATAAAGGTTTTGCAGGAAGAAGAAGGTATCAGATCTTGAACCAATACGGACTTCCAGCAGACTTTGCCTATAATAAAAAAGATGAAAGCAGTAATTACCTCAAGGTGATTAGTATGAAGGTTAGTAGATGAAATTAATCGTTTCAGTGATGCCAAGAAGTTTAGAAGAAGCGCAAGAACTGGATGCCACTAGGTATGAAGATGCCGATATCATTGAGTGGCGTGCGGACTTTCTTACAAAGGACGCTATTTTACAGGTAGCACCCGCTATCTTTGAGAAATTTGCAGGACGCGAACTTGTCTTTACCCTTCGGACTCGCGCTGAGGGAGGAGAAATCGAACTTTCCTCAGAGGAGTATGTTCAAATCATCAAGGAAGTTACTCAGCTCTATCAGCCGGATTATGTAGATTTTGAGTATTTCAGCTACAAAGACGTTTTTGAGGAAATGTTGGATTTTCCAAATCTTGTTTTGAGCTATCATAATTTCCAGGAGACACCTGAAAACATGATGGAAATTTTGTCTGAGTTGACCAGCCTTTCTCCCAAAGTAGTCAAGGTATCAGTTATGGCCCATACGGAGCAGGATGTTTTAGACCTGATGAACTACACTCGAGGATTTAAAACACTCAACCCTGAGCAAGAGTACGTGACCATTTCCATGGGGAAAATGGGCAAGGTATCACGCATTACTTCAGATGTGACGGGTTCAAGTTGGTCATTTGCTAGTCTGGATGAAGCGAGTGCCCCAGGTCAGATTTCTCTAACAAACATGAAGAAAATCAGGGAGATTTTGGATGAAGCTTGATGGCTACACACGTATGGCAGCTGTTGTTGCAAATCCCATCAAACACTCTATTTCACCCTTTATCCACAATAGGGCCTTTGAGGCGACAGCTACCAATGGTGCCTATGTAGCTTGGGAGATTGAAGCGGGTGATTTGGCAGAAACAGTCGCCAATATTCGCCGTTACCAGATGTTTGGTATCAACCTGTCTATGCCTTACAAGGAGCAAGTGATTCCTTATCTGGATGAGTTGAGTGATGAAGCTCGTTTGATTGGGGCAGTCAACACAGTTGTTAATCAAGACGGAACGTTAATTGGATATAATACAGATGGCAAGGGATTTTTTAAGAGCTTGCCTTCTTTTACAATCTCGGATAAGAAAATGACCATTCTGGGAGCAGGGGGCGCGGCCAAATCCATTTTGGCGCAAGCTATTTTGGATGGCGTCAGTCAGATTTCGGTTTTTGTTCGTTCAGTTTCCATGGAAAAAACAAGACCTTACCTAGACAAGTTGCAGGACCAAACAGGTTTTAAAGTGGACTTGTATGCTTTAGAAGATATTTCTGAGCTGCAAGCAAGGATTGCTGAGGCGGACTTATTAGTCAATGCGACCAGTGTAGGGATGGATGGCAAATCATCCCCAGTTTCTGAAAGCATAGTCTTACCAGAAACTCTCTTGGTGGCAGATATTATTTACCAACCCTTTGAGACGCCATTTTTGAAATGGGCTAGAAGCCAGGGCAATCCAGCTGTCAATGGTCTGGGAATGTTGCTTTATCAAGCTGCTGAAGCTTTTCAACTGTGGACAGGTAAAGAAATGCCGACAGAAGAAATTTGGCAGTCCTTAACAGAAAAATATAAATAGTGAAAAGGAGACCCTACTATGAAAATCAGAATCGATATTCCGCATCATCCTTATGATATTCAGATTGAAAAAGGTTGTCTGGCTCAGGCTGGTCAATGGTTGCGAGAACTCTGGCAACCACAAAAAGTGGTTATTGTAACCGACAACCATGTAGCTTCTCTCTATGCAGAGAAGGTTAAACTCAGCTTAGAAGATGCTGGTTTTCAGGTAGCTGTTTTTGATTTCTTAGAAGGCGAAGAACGAAAGAATTTAACAACTGTTCAGAAAGTCTATGAATTTTTAGTCAAGCAGGGTTTGACTCGTAGCGATGGGATCGTGGCTCTTGGTGGTGGTGTCGTTGGGGACCTAGCTGGTTTTGTGGCCTCTACCTATATGCGGGGCATTCACTTTGTTCAGATTCCGACTAGTTTGACAGCCCAGGTGGATTCTTCTATCGGTGGAAAGACGGGTGTTAATACTCCTTTTGCTAAGAATATGGTGGGTACCTTTGCCCAACCAGATGGGGTTCTGATTGACCCGCTTGTCCTTGGAACTCTTGGGAAAAGAGAGCTGATTGAAGGGATGGGTGAGGTTATCAAGTATGGCTTGATTGAGGATCCAGAACTTTGGGCTCTCTTGACGGAGCTGGATGGTTCTGTAGAGAGCATTTTGGAACATGCAGAGACTTTGATTGAACATTCTTGTCAGGTTAAGCGCAAGATGGTAGTTGAGGATGAGTTGGATAATGGTGTTCGCCTTTACCTCAATTTTGGGCACACTATTGGTCATGCCATTGAAGCAACGGCTGGTTATGGCAAGGTCATGCATGGTGAGGCAGTGGCTATGGGCATGGTGCAGATTTCCAAGATTGCTGAGGGAAAAGCCCTCATGCCAGAAGGAATAACCCAGTCTATCACAGAGATGTGCCAGAAATTTGGCTTGCCTGTTGACTATGAGAACTGGGATGTTGATAAGCTTTATCAGGCTTTGACTCATGACAAGAAAGCGCGTGGGAACACCTTGAAATTGGTTTTGGTACCAGAGCTTGGTTCAGCGACCATTCACCCAGTTTCTCTGGAAGAGATGAAAGACTACTTGGTAAAATAAGGAGAACGTATGAGATATTTAACTGCAGGAGAATCACACGGCCCTCGTCTGACGGCTATTATTGAAGGAATTCCAGCGGGACTTCCTTTGACAGCTGAGGATATTAATGGAGACCTTAAACGCCGTCAGGGTGGCTACGGTCGTGGTGGCCGTATGAAGATTGAGAGTGACCAGGTTGTCTTTACTTCGGGCGTTCGCCACGGGAAAACAACAGGGGCTCCGATTACCATGGATGTCATCAATAAGGACCATCAGAAATGGCTGGATATCATGTCTGCTGAGGACATTGAAGACCGCCTGAAAAGCAAGCGGAAAATCACCCATCCTCGCCCAGGTCATGCCGATTTGGTAGGGGGCATCAAATACCGTTTTGATGATTTGCGAAATTCTTTGGAGCGTTCATCAGCTCGTGAAACCACCATGCGAGTTGCTGTTGGGGCAGTAGCCAAACGTCTCTTAGCTGAGCTAGATATGGAGATTGCTAACCATGTCGTGGTCTTTGGTGGTAAGGAAATCGATGTACCTGAAAATCTAACAGTCGCTGAGATTAAGGAACGAGCTGCCCAGTCAGAAGTTTCTATTGTCAACCAAGAGCGGGAACAGGAAATCAAGGACTATATTGACCAAATCAAACGTGACGGTGATACCATCGGTGGGGTTGTGGAGACAGTCGTCGGAGGCGTTCCAGTTGGTCTTGGCTCTTATGTCCAATGGGACAGAAAATTAGATGCGCGATTGGCCCAAGCAGTTGTTTCTATCAATGCCTTTAAAGGGGTGGAATTTGGTCTTGGATTTGAAGCTGGTTACCGCAAAGGCAGCCAAGTTATGGATGAAATTCTCTGGTCTAAAGAAGACGGCTATACTCGCCGTACCAATAATCTAGGTGGTTTCGAAGGTGGCATGACCAATGGGCAACCCATTGTTGTTCGTGGCGTCATGAAACCTATTCCTACTCTCTACAAACCACTTATGAGTGTGGATATCGAAACCCACGAACCTTACAAGGCAACTGTTGAAAGAAGTGATCCGACCGCTCTTCCAGCAGCAGGTGTGGTCATGGAAGCTGTTGTGGCAACGGTTCTGGCGCAAGAAATCCTTGAAAAATTCTCATCAGATAATCTTGAAGAATTAAAAGAGGCAGTTGCCAAGCACCGAGACTATACAAAGAACTATTAAGGAGTCCTTATGGCAAAAACCATCTATATCGTAGGTCTCGGTTTGATTGGTGCTTCGATGGCGCTCGGTATCAAGCGTGATCATCCTGATTATGAAATTCTAGGTTATAATCGCAGTCAGGCTTCGAGAGACATTGCCTTGGAGCGGGGGATGATAGACCGTGCGACGGATGATTTTGCTAGTTTCGCTCCTCTAGCAGATGTTATCATTCTGACCTTGCCAATCAAACAGACCATTGCTTTTATTAAGGAGCTGGCAAACTTAGACTTGAAGGAAGGCGTCATTATCTCAGATGCAGGCTCAACCAAGTCAGCCATTGTGGAAGCAGCGGAGCAGTATTTGGTTGGCAAGCCTGTCCGCTTTGTCGGGGCCCATCCCATGGCTGGTAGCCACAAGACAGGAGCTGCCTCTGCCGATGTTAATCTCTTTGAAAATGCCTACTATATCTTTACTCCATCTAGTTTGACTAGTTCAGACACGCCTGAGGAAATGAAGGACCTACTTTCAGGTCTCCATGCTCGTTTTATCGAGATTGATGCCAAGGAGCACGATCGAGTAACTTCACAGATTAGCCATTTTCCCCATATCTTGGCATCAGGTCTCATGGAGCAGACAGCAGTTTATGCTCAAGAACATGAGATGGCAAGACGCTTTGCGGCGGGTGGTTTTCGAGATATGACTCGGATTGCGGAAAGCGAGCCAGGTATGTGGACCTCTATTCTCTTGTCCAATCGCGAGACCATCCTAGAGCGGATTGAGGATTTCAAGGAGCGCCTAGATGAGATTGGTCAGGCTATTAGCAGGGGGGAAGAAGAGCATATTTGGAACTTTTTCAACCAAGCGCGTGAGCAACGTCAGGCCATGGAAATCCATAAGCGTGGTGGTGTGGATAGCTCTTACGACCTCTATGTTGACGTTCCCGATGAAGAAGATGTTATCTTGCGGATTTTGGAATTGCTACGTGGTACTTCCTTGGTCAATATCCACATTAATGAAGAAAACCGTGAGGATGTTCACGGGATTCTCCAAATTTCCTTTAAAAATGCTCAGGATCTGGAACGAGCTGAGCGCTTAATTTCAGAAAATACGGACTACACAGTCGTCATCAAATAAGGAGAAAATCATGTCAAATATTTACGATAGTGCAAATGAACTCAGTCGCGGTCTTCGCGAATTACCAGAATACAAGGCGGTCAAGGCGGCAAAAGATGCCATTCAAGCAGATGAACAAGCCAGCAAGATTTTTGCAGATTACCTTGCCTTCCAGCAAGAAATCCAAGTCATGGCGCAAACGGGACAAATGCCAGACGCCTCTTTCCAAGAAAGGATGCAGTCTTTCAGTAAGCAAATCCAAGAGAACGCTCTTTTGTCAGATTTCTTTACCAAACAGCAACAATTGTCCATTTACCTTTCAGACATTGAAAAAATTGTCTTTGAGCCTGTTTCAGAATTATTGAAATAGTATTTTATCTGTATAAAAGCCAGAAATTTCAGGAATTTCTGGCTTTTTTGTGATAAAATAAGAAAAAGTATTGCAAGTATGAGGTCAACTATGAAACTAAAAACAAACATTCGCCGCTTACATGGCAGTATCCGGGTTCCAGGTGACAAGTCTATCAGCCATCGTTCGATTATTTTTGGAAGTTTGTCTGAGGGTGAGACTAAGGTTTATGATATTCTGCGTGGAGAGGATGTACTTTCAACCATGCAGGTCTTTCGTGACCTTGGTGTTGAAATTGAGGATAAAGATGGGGTTATTACCATTCAAGGTGTTGGAATGGATGGCTTAAAAGCTCCGCAAAATGCTCTTGATATGGGGAATTCTGGAACCTCGATTCGTCTGATTTCAGGTGTACTTGCTGGTGCAGACTTCGAAGTAGAGATGTTTGGAGATGATAGTCTTTCTAAACGTCCTATGGATCGCGTGACGATTCCACTGAAAAAAATGGGCGTTAGTATTTCAGGGCAAACCGAGCGAGACCTGCCCCCTCTTCACTTAAGAGGGACGAAAAAACTTACACCTATTCACTATGAGTTGCCAATCGCCTCTGCCCAAGTCAAGTCTGCCTTGATATTTGCAGCCTTGCAGGCTCAGGGGGAGTCCGTTATTATCGAGAAAGAATGTACTCGTAACCACACCGAAGATATGTTGCAACAATTTGGTGGCCATTTAAGTGTGGATGGTAAGAAAATCACAGTTCAAGGACCACAAAGACTGACCGGACAAAAGGTAGTTGTTCCAGGAGATATTTCCAGTGCAGCCTTTTGGTTGGTCGCAGGTTTGATTGTTCCAAACTCTCGTGTAGTGTTGCAGAATGTTGGTATTAACGAAACGCGTACCGGTATTATTGATGTCATTCGTGCCATGGGAGGAAGATTGGAAATAACTGAAATTGACCCAGTTGCTAAATCAGCAACCTTGACTGTCGAGTCTTCATACCTGAAAGGAACAGAGATTGGTGGAGCCTTGATTCCCCGCTTGATTGATGAATTACCCATTATTGCTCTTCTCGCGACACAAGCGCAAGGTGTAACAGTCATTAAGGATGCTGAGGAACTCAAGGTCAAGGAAACTGACCGCATTCAGGTGGTGGCTGACGCCTTAAATAGCATGGGGGCGGATATCACTCCTACAGCAGATGGAATGATTATCAAAGGGAAATCAGCCCTTTATGGCGCTAGAGTCAATACGTTTGGTGACCATCGAATTGGAATGATGACAGCCATCGCAGCCCTCTTGGTTGCTGATGGAGAAGTGGAGCTTGACCGTGCAGAAGCCATCAACACTAGCTATCCTAGCTTCTTTGATGATTTGGAGAGCTTGATTCATGGCTAAGGTATTACTCGGATTTATGGGGGCAGGCAAGTCGACAATCGCTAGAGGATTGGACGCAGACTACATCGATATGGATGCCTTAATCGAGGAACATTTAGGCATGTCTATTGCGGATTTTTTCGCTGAAAAGGGAGAAGAGGCCTTTCGTCAAGTAGAGTCAGAAGTCCTAGCTGACTTACTAAAAACGGATCACGTTGTGTCAACTGGCGGAGGGGTTGTCATTTCTCAGAGAAATCGTGACTTGCTCAAAACCAATCCTGATAACATCTACCTAAAAGCAGATTTTGAAACCCTCTACCAACGTATCGCAGCTGATAAGGACAATCAGCGCCCGCTGTTTCTAAATAGTAGTAAGGAAGAACTAGCAGCTATTTTCCATGAAAGACAAGCTTGGTATGAGGAAGTAGCCAGTCGGGTTCTAGATGTGACCAAGTTAAGCCCAGAGGAAATTATAGAGGAACTGAGATGAAAATTGCCTATCTAGGTCCCAAGGGATCTTTTTCGCATCATGTTGTGCAGACAGCCTTTCCCAAAGAGGAATTGCAGGCTTTTGCCAATATCACAGATGTCATCAAGGCCTATGAACAGGGCTTGGTGGACTATTCTGTGGTGCCAGTTGAAAACTCCATTGAAGGTAGTGTCCATGAAAGTTTGGATTACCTTTTTCACCAGGCTCGCATCCAAGCAGTTGCAGAAATTGTTCAACCCATTCACCAGCAGTTGATGGTGGTTCCAGGTCAGTCAAAAATTGAGAAAATTTTTTCTCATCCCCAGGCTCTGGCTCAAGGAAAGAAATTCATCGACAAACACTATCCAGAGGCCCAAATCGAGGTGACAGCTAGTACAGCCTATGCAGCTCGCTTTATTTCGGAACATCCAGATCAGCCTTATGCAGCTATTGCTCCTAAAAGTTCAGCTGAAGAATATGGCTTGGAATTGATTGCAGAGGATATTCAGGAAATGGAAGCAAATTTCACACGTTTTTGGGTGTTAGGGGCAGACATACCGAAGATTCCTTTGAACTCACAGGCTGAAAAAATGAGTTTGGCCTTGACCTTACCAGACAACCTACCTGGTGCTCTTTACAAGGCACTTTCGACCTTTGCTTGGAGAGGGATTGACTTAACAAAGATTGAAAGTCGCCCCCTTAAAACGGCCTTGGGAGAATACTTTTTCATTATCGATGTAGACTATAGTGACAAAGAACTGGTTCATTTTGCCAGACAAGAACTAGAAGCCATTGGAATCCAGCACAAGATACTGGGAACCTACCCGATTTTTACCATAACTGATATAGAAAAGGAGAGTCAATGAGCAAAGAAAATCCTTTAAGTCATCACGAGCAGTTACGTTATGACTATCTCTTCAAAAATATCCATTACCTCAACGACCGTGAACGGAGGGAATTTGATTATCTGCAACAGAAAATGGCAGGTCCCAAGTCGGAAGTTCACCATTTCTACCAAGAAGAAAAAGAAGAATCTTGGGGTAGAGATATTGATCTTCCGACTTATGGCAGTAGAAGTCGATCTAAGAAACGTGAAAAGGTAACTCCTCAACCTAAAGTCAAAAAGAAAAAAAGAAGAATTCGCTTCAAACGAATACTGACTTGGTTCCTGCTGTTGATTACTTGTGTGCTTGCAGGGATGATTTTCATGTTTCTTCGAGGGTTCCAGTCAGCAGCCAATCCAACAAATAAACCAGCTGACGCCAAGGCAGCTCAAGTAGAGGTCTTTAACGGTCAGGATACCAAAGATGGTGTGAATATCCTAGTCATGGGGACAGATGGCCGTATCGGTCAAAATAGTGCGGAAACCCGTACCGACACAATCATGGTACTGAATGTCAGTGGATCGGATAAGAAGATCAAACTAGTCAGCTTTATGCGTGACAACTTAGTTTATATCGACGGGTACAGTAAGATTGTAAATGGCCAGAAACAGACGGATAACAAACTAAATGTTGCCTATGAACTTGGGGAACAAGAAGGGCAAAAAGGGGCAGAAATGGTCCGCAAGGTTCTAAAAGACAACTTTGATTTGGATATTAAGTACTATGCCCTAGTTGACTTCCAGGCCTTTGCAACAGCTATTGATACCCTCTTCCCTGACGGAGTAACGATTGATGCTCAATTCTCAACATTGAATGGTCAACCTTTGACAGAAGCCACAGTTGGAGATGACCTTCATGCAACAGAGACAGAATCGCCAACCCAAACCATCAAAGTTGGAAAACAGCAGATGAATGGATCCACCTTGCTGAACTACGCTCGCTTCCGTGATGATGACGAGGGAGACTATGGGCGTACCAAACGTCAGCAACAAGTCATGTCAGCTGTTCTTGAGCAAATCAAAGATCCAACCAAGCTCTTTACGGGATCAGAGGCACTTGGAAAAGTCTTTGGCATGACCTCAACAAATCTACCATATAGCTTCTTGTTGACCAATGGCTTATCTGTCCTAGAAGGTGCTCAAAATGGCATTGAGAGACTCACCGTCCCAGAACTTGGTGACTGGGTGGACGCTTATGATATCTATGGTGGACAAGGACTTCTAGTCGATCAAAATAAATACCAAACCAAACTCGCCCAAATGGGAATGAGATAGAATACTATAAAAAAATCAAAGTTTGAATCACTAGTGAAAAAGTGGTTTAGGCTTTGATTTTTCTTAGTATCTGATGGATTTTTAGGGCGTTTTTATGGTATAATAAAACGATATAACTCGTTATTGGACAGAAGAGGAGAGACATGAGTGATTTGAAAGCGATTCAGGCTCGTAGTCTGGAAATGGCTGAATATTTCGTCGCATTTTGTAAAGAACATGATTTGTTGTGCTATCTCTGTGGTGGAGGAGCTATTGGTGCCCTTCGTAACAAAGGTTTCATTCCTTGGGATGATGATTTGGACTTTTTCATGCCGCGTAAGGACTATGAAAAATTAGCAGAACTGTGGCCACGTTATGCAGACGAGCGTTATTTCTTGTCAAAGAGTAATAAAGATTTTGTAGACCGTAACCTTTTTATTACCATTCGTGACAAGGAAACTACTTGTATCAAGCCTTATCAGAAGGATTTGGATTTGCCACACGGTTTGGCCTTGGATGTTTTACCATTGGATTATTATCCTAAAAATCCAGCTGAGCGTAAGAAACAGGTTCGTTGGGCCTTGATTTATTCACTCTTTTGTGCGCAAACTATCCCAGAAAAGCATGGTGCAGTCATGAAATGGGGAAGTCGTATCTTACTCGGCCTGACTCCAAAATCTCTACGTTATCGCATTTGGAAAAAAGCTGAAAAAGAAATGACCAAGTATGGTCTGGCTGAGTGCGATGGAATTACGGAATTATGCTCAGGTCCCGGCTACATGCGAAACAAATACCCAATCGCATCCTTTGAAGACAATCTTTTCTTGCCATTTGAAGGAACTGAGATGCCTATTCCAGTTGGCTACGATGCTTATCTCAGCACTGCTTTTGGGGACTATATGACACCGCCACCAGCGGACAAACAAGTACCGCATCATGATGCTATTATAGCAGACATGGACAAGAGCTACACAGAGTATAAGGGAGAATATGGAGCATGATGGGAGAAAAAATAAGCGTTATCGTTCCAGTTTACAATGTAGAGGCTTATCTGGAGCGATGTGTGGAGTCGATTCTTCAACAGACTTATGCCCATTTTGAGTTAATCCTAATCAATGATGGTTCTACTGATTCCAGTGGACAGATCTGTGATCACTTAGCGTCTCAGTATGAGAATATCAAGGTTTATCATATCGAAAATGCTGGTGTTTCAAATGCTAGAAATATGGGAATTCAGCTAGCAACGGGTTCTTGGGTTACCTTTATTGATAGCGATGATTTCGTTACCCAAGATTACCTAGCTACTTTAGCAAGTGCAGCTGAAGGGTTGAATGTAGGCTTTGTAATTGCTTCTCTGCACCATATCAAAAACGGCATTGTAACTGATATACCTTCACATTCAGGAAAAACAGAACTCTGGTCAACAGAAGAAACCATGAAGGAACTACTGATGACTACCAGAACGTCATTTTTTCCAGTCGCAAAACTGTTTAAGAGAGACCTGCTTGCGGATGAAAAGTTTAATACCAATTATCACCTAGCTGAAGATGCTCTATTTTTAACTGAATTGCTACTAAAGACAAGATGCAGTTGCGTATTTATTGACAAACCTGTTTATTATTATGATCATCGTGAGGGAAGTGCAACAACATCTGTTAATCGATATGTATTTGACACAATAGAAGTTTATAAGCAAATAATTGCTCAAGTTTCACAAGCCTTCCCTAATTTAAAATACGAATTAATAAATAGAGAGTGTTGGTCGTACATCACAGTTTACGATAAAATTATCTTTACTTCACGTGAAGAGTATCAAAAGGAGAAAGCCGAGCTGAGGAATTGGATTGTTCAGCATCGACGCGAAATATGGAAAGATGCTTATTTCACCACTTTTCGCAAGGTAGCGATCCTTTCACTTGTCATTTCTCCATGGCTATATAAGAAAATTGTTGGATTAAAAAACTAATATCATGAGAAGGAGTTGAAAATGAATTTTTCAAAAATGGATGAATACTTTGAAAAATCAAAACTATGGATTGCGTATCTATTTGTTTTCATTTCGATTTTAAGTATGAGTTCACTGGTTTATAAGATAGCAAATCCCCTCTACAAGGGATTATCAGCGATTGTAGTGTTTTATATTTGCTATACCTTATTGTTTAAGTGGAAAGAAATCACGGTAGATCGCAAATTTCTATCCTTATTTGGACTCTTAGCTGGAAGTCATCTGCTATCAGCTATTTTCAATCGCTCTGGACATCTGATTGGAAATGTGATTGAAATCCTCTTCATGGTAACCTATGTTTTATTATTTACCATGTTACAATCAGGGCAACTTAAAAAATTATTTGACTGGATTGCCTATACGGTTCAAATTGTATCTTTTTCTTCAGCAATTTTTGCGTTTGGTTTATTGATAAGTAGAGTCCTCATCCTATTTAAGATTGGTGAACAATCTTATTACTATGGTGTCATGAACGGCCGTCTGTGGGGGATTGTCAATCCAAATGCTAGTGCGATATTTTCATACATTAGCATTATTTTGGCTATGTATTTGATCCATAAAGGAAGTAAATATTCTGTTTATCTTAAACTGAACAATGTGATTCAATTCGTTTACTTCGCAACGATGCAAAGTCGAGGAGCCTTACTTTCTTTACTTCTCATGATTGGACTCTATAGTTTCTTTGCTACTAGAGGAAGTATCGTTAAACGATTCCTCACTTTTATAGTTGCTGGTTTGCTGATTACTGCAACTAATATTGGATTAAGCTATGTAACTTCAATCTATATCTCATCTGAAACTGCGACTGTCTTAGATTTAAACAAAGGACAATCCTATGCTGAGACAGATTCATCTGTTACTAAGAAAAACGGTGAGCTCCATCTGATCGAAACAACACCAAGTGGTAGAACCTATATCTGGAAAAATGCCATCAAGATGGGAAGTGCCAAACCAATTTTTGGTTATGGTGTACGAAACGTTCCAGATTATTACGCAGAATATTTCAGTAAATTTGAGATTCAAAACTCCCTTATCGGTGGGAATTTCCATAACATTTTTGTGACCATATTTGTCAGTTCGGGAGTTCTAGGTTTGGTATCCTTCCTTCTTGTACTGGCTTATGTCATCAAGCGCTTTTTAACGTATTTGATTGTTTCCAAGAAAAATACTGATAAATTGATCATGATCCTATTCTTTGGTATCTTGTTTGGTCAATTATTTGAAAGTCAGATTATGTATTCAACCAACTTTATTAATATCATCTTCTGGCTAGCGATTGGCTATGGACTCGTAGTCTGCAAACGGGATGAAGGAGTTCGGTACCAAGAAGTAACAGATGTCAATGAAATTCAACAGATGGAACTTGGAATCATGGAGTATATTCATGAAGTTTGTCAGAAAATTGGTGTCAAGTATTTCTTAGCATATGGAAGTCTAATTGGTGCTGTACGTCATCAAGGATTTATCCCTTGGGATGATGACATGGATATCTGCATGTTACGGGAAGATTATGAAAAGTTGCAAGACTACTTTATCACTAACCCTGATGAACGTTACGAGGTCATGTCTTATAAAAATAATCTCAACTATGTCTATCCCTTCATGAAAGTGCAGGATAACCTTACTTACTTGCTAGAAGAAGATGTTCGCATCGATTCGAATATGGGAATCTATGTAGATATTTTCCCTGTAGATGGCTACGAGGATGACGTAGAATTTAAAAACAAGATGACGAAACTGATAAAGAAACGTCAATTGAGTTGCTACACCTTTAAAGGCATTACCAATACGAAAAGTGTACTGAATTCACTGCTACGTTATGTGTCAGTTATTATTTTCTATTTTACCAATACGAACAAATACGTTGCCCAGATTGAGGAGCTTGCAAAATCCCGTAAAGTCTCAGATTATGAGCAGGTGGATTATCTTATCTACAAGGATATGAACAAACCAGTGTGGAGACGTGAATGGCTAGAACAAGTTACTACTGGAACATTTGAAGGTAAGGAATTTACCATTCCGAAAAATTATCATGAAATTTTGACCTCAGACTACGGAGACTATATGCAATTGCCACCGGTTGAACAAAGAGTATCTCATCATGATTTTAAATTATGGAAGATTGTTAAAAGGTCTAAATGACGGGATTGGGATTAAGAAACGTTTAAAAATATAGTCAAATTTAGGAGAATAGAACCTATGTCTGAAAGAACTTTAACTCTTGAAGAAATCAAGCAAGTAGAATTGGATATTTTAAAGTATCTACATGAGCTTTGTGAACAACATCAAATCAAATACTTTATTGATTTTGGAACCTTACTAGGAGCTGTACGCCATAAAGGATTTATCCCTTGGGATGATGATACAGATATTTCCTTGGCGCGTGATGAATTTGAAAAACTGTATAAGGTTTTACAAAATGAAAATCATCCCTACTACAAATTGATTTCATTCAGAGAAACAAAGGGATATCCATACAGTTATATGAGAGTCTATGATGTAAGGACTCGTCGAGATGCTAACCTCGTAGACCCAACGGTCGTATTGGGAACTTGCGTTGACATTTTTCCATATGATGGTGTCGTAACACAGGAAAGTGACCGTAAGAAAATGAAGCTCTACAAATATTTCATTCGCCTTTCTTCTTTGAATTTTAAAGGGATCAAGTCTGAGAATGGTGGACTTAAAAACCTCCCTCGTTATATGGGATCAGCTATTTTCCGCTTAACTTCCCCACAGCTATGGAATCAAAAATTAGAGAGCCTTGCTTTGAAGTATAGTGTAGATCAAGCAACAGATCTTACTTGTACTATCTATGACCCTTATTATCCAAATGGTATAAAAAAAGAATGGCTCTATGATTTGATTGATATGCCTTATGAAAACATTGTGGTCAAGGTTCCGAGAAAATACCATGAAATACTTGTCTACGAATTTGGAGAAAACTATATGACTCCACCACCTATTGAGCAACAAGTCCCAGGAGGGGATAAAAATTATTGGATTGATTAGATTTTTAAAAGTTGCTTATTGTTAAGATAAAGGAGTTTTCAAGGTGAAAAATAAATGGTTATTAAAATCAGTCAGCTATAGTGTTCTCGCATTCTTTCTATTACTGATTCAGTTATCGCAAGGAGTAGATGCAGATACCATCTCTGCAGGTTCGGGCAATCGTATCCATTTCATAAATACTAAAGCAAAATCTGGGAGTGATGCCATCCTTCTGGAAAGCAATGGTCACTATGCTTTGATTGATATGGGAGAAGACTATGATTTTCCTGATGGGAGTGACCCACGCTATCCAAGCCGCTGGGGAATTTCCATGAGAAATTATCAAGTATTGGAGGATCGATTGATTCGCCACTTGGATCAAATAGGTGTAAAAAAATTAGATTTTATTATAGGAACTCATGTTCATAGTGACCATATTGGTGGAGCAGACGAAATACTCAATCGATATCAAGTCGGTAAGTTTTATTTGAAAAAATATTCAGATGATCGGATCACAGCAAACTGGGGACTATGGGATAATCTTTTCAATTATGATAATGCTTTGAGAGCAGCTCAAAAACGAGGAGTTACACTTATCCAGAATATTTCAGATGAGGATAGTCATCTAAAATTAGGTGATATGGATATCCAACTCTACAACTATAAGAATGAATATGATGCTGAAGGGAATCTGAAAAAAGTTCGAGATGATAACTCCAACTCCATCGTTTCAGTGGTGACTGTGGCAGGAAAGAGAATCTATCTTGGTGGAGATTTGGATAATGCCGAAGGAGCAGAAGATAAGTTAGGTCCAGTTATCGGTAAGGTTGATATGATGAAATGGAACCACCATTATGATGCGACAATTTCAAATACGATTAATTTCCTTGAAAACTTATCACCAAAAATGATTATTCAGACAACTGGTGGAGATATTAATGTTGCTTCAACCAGAGAATACCTTCAGAAGAAAAATATTCAGGTTCTTCATGCTGCTAGCCAAACTCAAGACGCTACCGTTTTTGATATTAGCGATAAAGGATTTGCAAATGTTTCAAATTCCTTCCCTAATATCCCTGTAGTTGACGAAAAATGGTATCAAGAAGATGGTTATTGGAAATATCGTTTGACTGACGGAGAAATGGCTATCGGCTGGAGAGAGATTGGCGGAGCCACTTATTTCTTTAATGGAAAAGGACAAATGCAAGCAGGTCGCTGGCTTCACCTTAACGACGACTGGGGAGAAAATGCCAAAGGGAATGATTACTATCTGAACCAAAATGGTAAAATGCAAACTGGTGGTTGGTTCAAACTAGATGACTCTTGGTATTATATCCAATCAAATGGTGCTAGACGATTTAGCGAGCTCTCTGAAATTGGAGGGAAAAAGTATCTCTTTGCTGCAGATGGGAAGATGCTAACAGGACACCAAGTCTATAATGGCAAGAAGATGTTCTTTAGCGAAAGTGGTGCACTCCAAACAGCAGGTAAGCCTTCAACATGGCAAAAGATTGATTCAAATTGGTATTTCTATGATGAGGATGGGCTAAAGACCATCGGTAAAAAGAATATCAATGGAAGCACATACTACTTTAATCAAGAAGGTATCATGCAAACTGGCTGGGCATTTGTTGATGGTCACTGGAACTATTTTGCAAGTTCTGGAGCTATGAAAACCGGCTGGGTCAAGGATCAGGAAACATGGTATTATCTGGATAAAGATGGCATCATGTTAACTGGCAGACAAGATATAAATAGTGTTCGTTACTATTTGAATGCTAGTGGTGCCATGCAGACTGGCTGGAAGTGGCACGACAATAGCTGGTACTTCTATACGAACTCAGGTGCTATGAAAACTGGTTGGTTGAAAGATAAAGAATCATGGTATTATTTGGATCCAGAAACAGGTATCATGGCTGTAGGATCTAAAGAGATTGACGGTAAGAACTATTTCTTCAGCTCTGCAGGTACTATGCAAGTTGGATGGCAGTGGTCAAATGATTCTTGGCATTATTACGCTACGTCGGGCGCACTCCAAACGGGTTGGTTAAAAGATGGTGATGCCTGGTATTATCTTGAAGGTAAGGAAGGCGTTATGTTAGTCGGCCTCCATCAAGTAGATGGTAAGCAATATTACTTTAGCAAATCTGGTGCCATGCAAACTGGCTGGAAATGGTTTGATAATCATTACCGTTACTTTGAATCAAATGGAGCCATGAAAACTGGTTGGATAAAAGACAAAGGCGTCTGGTATTATCTAAATCCTGAAGATGGGATCATGTTGGTTGGCCTTCATAAAGTAAATGGTGATCATTATTACTTTGATGAATCAGGAGCTATGCAAACAGGTTGGAAACAGTTTGATGGTAATTGGTACTATTTCCAAGCTAATGGTTCTTTGTTGAAGAACGCAACAACACCTGATGGTTACAAAGTAAACGAAGAAGGAATCTGGAAACAGGCTGTTGCTGCTGTAAATAGCGATGCAGTCAAGCCAGAACAGAAACAAGAAGCTAATTCCTCTATTGTTGAACAACCTAAACAAGATTCAAATCTAGAAGCCAATGCTTCTGATAAGAAAGAAAACGAATAAAGAAGAAATCCCCTACTGGCAACTAATTTATCAGTAGGGGATTTTTTTAATTTCGTTTTAATTTAGCAAGTACAAGGTTCAGTGCATAGTGGAGTGTTTTGTCTTTGGTAATAAAGAGGGTCAAGAGGTAATAGATACCACAAGTTGCCACGGTAGAAAGAACCATGAGAATCATATTAAAGTTTACTGTGTAGGAATTGATTTGGAAAATCATCTTGAAAATATAGAAGATTGGGATAAAACCAAGGGATATGAGGCTATAACGTGTTAAGGTTATAAAAATTTCTTTTAAACTAATCAGTTGGTGTTTCTTGATAAAATGAATTTCAAGTAAAACAACGATAGTTTCTGCGATAATGGTCGTAGCGATGTAATACTCAGGTGCAAAAATATGATTGAAATACAAGATGCTATTTAATAGGATATTGGCACCACCACCAAGGAAGTAGAAGGCGGTTAAGCGATTTTCATGGTCGTTGATAAAGATAATCTGTTTACCAAGAATCAACTCAATAGCCCAAATGATGGTACGAAAAGCGAAGACGCTAGTTACGATACCCGCTTCAAGATATTTTTCAGAAGAATAAATAACAGTTGCGTACCGTCCCAATATCATAATCCCGATACTAGTTGGAACCATAAGGAAATAGAATAAGGATGCCGCTTGATTCACGAGATAATTATAGGACTTGTAATCCTTTTTACCGAGATAGTAGCCGAGGCGTGGAATACTGACGTTGATAGCTCCACTCAAGACACTGGCAATCAGCATGACGATACTATAGGCAATTGTATAGTAGGAAATATAGTTTTCATCCGGTCCCTTGGTGATAAACATTCTATCTAGCAAGGTATAAAGCATATTAGCGTTTGCTAAGAGAAGCATAGTGAAGAGCGGTTTAGAAGCTTTAGCTAATTCGACGAAACCAATCTTAACAAAAGAAACTTCTCTCTTAATCCAAAGAAAACTGAGCAGGTAGTTGAGGATAGTGGTCGCTGTCATAACGATAGCATAAGGAACGATATCATCTGCCGTTTTAACAAAGGCGAAGATAGCGACCAGCATGGTAATTCGAATAATTAATGTTTTGTAGAGGATGAAGGCATAGTTTTCATAAGCCTCGTTCATCCATTCGATATTGAGAAATTGGAAGAGTGCTTGAGCCCCTAGGATGTAGTAGAGGACTTTCAGATTCTCAATGCTAGTGTCAAAGAAGATAATGAGGAAGTAGATACCAGTGGTCAGGAGAGAGGTGAAAACCGAGATATAAAACAACTTAGAAAAGACGTAGTTGATTTTATTCTTGTCATCCTTGACCTTACTAATAGCTCGAATCCCGTAGTTGTATATTCCAAAGGCAGCTAGTGGAATAACGAAACTTGCCCAGGTATTGGCTGTATTGAAATAACCGTAATTGGATTTGCTGAGAATCCGCGTCAGATAAGGATTGGTTATCAGTGGAAAAACGATATTGAGAATATTGACCAGCAAGCTGGCCAAGGCATTTACTTTTATATTTTTCATTGAACTTTCTTTCTTAAATCTAAAATCATATCTAGTATTATATCACATTCTCGCTTCATTCTTTTGATAAAATCGTAAAAATCTAGTATAATAGATAGACTGAAAGTATGAGGTTACTAGATATGAAGATGAAACAAATTAGTGATACAACACTGAAAATCACGATGACTTTAGATGATTTGATGGATCGAGGAATGGAGATTGCAGACTTTCTCGTTCCTCAGGAAAAAACCGAAGAGTTTTTCTATGCTATTTTAGATGAGTTAGAGATGCCAGACAATTTCTTGGATAGTGGCATGCTGAGTTTCCGCGTGACGCCAAAACCGGATAAGGTCGACGTCTTTGTGACCAAATCCAAGATTGACCAAAATTTGGATTTTGAAGATTTGGCGGACTTACCAGACATGGAAGAATTAGCCCAAATGTCGCCGGATGAATTTCTCAAAACCTTGGAAAAGAGCATTGCAGATAAGACCAAGGACGATATTGAGGCCATCCAATCTCTAGAGCAGGTCGAAGCAAAGGAAGAAGAGCAAGAGCAGGCAGACAAGGAGACTGAGAATAAGAAAGAACCTTACATCTACTACATCCTTTCTTTTGCGAAGTTAGCTGACTTGGTTTCTTTTGCAAAGACGGTTAACTACCAGATGGAAACATCTGAACTCTATAAGATGAATGGACACTATTATTTGACAATCTTAGTCGATGTAGAAAATCATCCTAGTCCATATCCAGCCTGGCTCTTGGCTCGTATGCGTGAGTTTGCAGACGACAGTGACATCAGTCGTTCAGTCTTGCAAGAGTATGGGCAAATCTTGATTAACCACGATGCAGTTCTTAATCTGCAAAAGATTCGTTCATAATTTTTAAAATCAATTTTCATTTATCAAGAAAAAACGAATCATGGGATTCGTTTTTTCTTTACTAGATTGAAATAGTGATTTACTATAATAGGAATTTTCACAAAATTCTGTTATAATGGCTATATCAGAAAATTTCTAGGAGACAAACATGACAGTTAAAATTGCTTTACTTGGATTTGGTACCGTGGCAAGTGGTGTGCCATTCCTCCTAAAGGAAAATGGAGAAAAAATCGTTCAGTCAGCTCATTCTGAGATTGAAGTAGCCAAGGTATTGGTCAAGGATGAAGATGAAAAGAACCGCTTGCTTGCAGCAGGAAATGACTTTAACTTTGTAACCAATGTAGATGATATTTTAGCAGACAAGGACATTACAATCGTAGTGGAATTGATGGGGCGTATCGAACCAGCTAAAACCTTTATCACTCGTGCCTTAGAAGCTGGGAAACACGTTGTTACTGCTAACAAGGACCTTTTGGCTGTTCATGGTGCAGAATTGTTAGAAATCGCTAAAGAGCATAATGTAGCACTATACTACGAAGCAGCAGTAGCTGGTGGTATTCCAATTCTTCGTACTTTGGCAAATTCGTTGGCTTCTGACAAAATTACGCGCGTTCTTGGTGTCGTTAACGGAACTTCTAACTTCATGATGACCAAGATGGTCGAAGAAGGCTGGTCTTACGATGATGCTCTGGCTGAAGCACAAAGATTAGGTTTTGCAGAAAGCGATCCTACAAATGACGTGGATGGGATTGACGCAGCCTACAAGATGGTGATTTTGAGCCAGTTTGCTTTTGGTATGAAGGTTGCCTTTGACGATGTAGCCCACAAGGGAATCCGCAACATCACACCAGAAGACGTAGCTGTAGCCCAAGACCTTGGCTATGTAGTGAAATTGGTTGGTTCTATCGAGGAAACTCCTTCAGGTATTGCTGCAGAAGTGACTCCAACCTTCCTTCCTAAAGCACATCCACTTGCCAGTGTGAATGGGGTAATGAACGCTGTTTTTGTAGAATCTATCGGCATCGGTGAATCGATGTACTACGGACCAGGTGCGGGTCAAAAACCAACTGCAACAAGTGTTGTAGCAGATATTGTCCGTATCGTTCGTCGCTTGAATGATGGCACTATTGGTAAAGACTTCAACGAATATAGCCGTGACTTGGTCTTGGCTAATCCAGAAGATGTTAAAGCAAACTACTATTTCTCAATCTTGGCACCAGACTCAAAAGGTCAGGTTTTGAAATTGGCTGAAATCTTTAATGCTCAAGATATTTCCTTCAAGCAAATCCTCCAAGATGGCAAAGAGGGTGACAAGGCGCGTGTAGTGATTATCACTCATAAGATTAATAAAGCACAACTTGAGAATGTTTCAGCTGAGTTGGTCAAAGCTTCAGAATTTGACCTCTTGAATACCTTCAAGGTGTTAGGAGAATAGGATGAAGATTATTGTACCTGCAACCAGTGCCAATATCGGGCCAGGTTTTGATTCGGTTGGTGTAGCTGTAACCAAGTATCTTCAAATTGAGGTCTGTGAAGAACGAGATGAGTGGTTGATTGAACACCAGATTGGCAAATGGATTCCACATGACGAGCGTAATCTTTTGCTTAAGATTGCCTTGCAAGTTGCGCCTGACTTGCAACCGAGACGTTTGAAAATGACCAGCGATGTTCCCTTGGCGCGTGGCTTGGGTTCTTCAAGCTCTGTTATCGTTGCTGGGATTGAACTGGCTAACCAACTGGGCAATCTCAACTTATCTAACCACGACAAATTGCAGTTGGCTACCAAGATTGAAGGGCATCCTGACAATGTGGCTCCAGCTATCTATGGAAATCTTGTTGTTGCGAGTTCTGTTGAAGGTCAAGTCTCTGCTATCGTAGCAGACTTCCCAGAGTGTGATTTTTTAGCTTATATTCCTAACTATGAATTACGCACTCGCGATAGCCGTGGTGTCCTTCCTAAGAAATTGTCCTACAAGGAAGCTGTTGCAGCTAGTTCTATCGCCAATGTGGCCGTTGCAGCCTTGTTAGCAGGAGATATGGTGACAGCTGGTCAAGCAATCGAGGGGGACCTCTTCCACGAGCGCTATCGTCAAAGTCTGGTCCGTGAATTTGCTACGATTAAGCAAGTAGCTAAAGAGAATGGAGCCTATGCGACCTATCTTTCTGGTGCTGGGCCGACAGTTATGGTTCTGGCTTCTCACGACAAGATGCCGGCGATTAAGGCAGAATTGCAAAAGCAGTCTTTCAAAGGCAAACTGCATGACTTGAAAGTTGATACCCAAGGTGTCCGTGTCGAAACAAAGTAAAGAAATAGAAGATAGGATGGGGAAAGTCTTGATTAAAGGGCTTCCTATCCTTTTTTTGAAAAGAAGTTTATACTCAATGAAAATCAAAGAGCAAA
>NZ_KV822038.1:660143-686574 GCF_001815805.1 Streptococcus sp. HMSC072D05 | reverse complement strand
TTTTGAGGTTGTGGATAGAACTGACGAAGTTAGCTCAAAATATTGTTTTGAGGTTGCGGGTAGAACTGACGAAGTCAGTCACATATATATTCTAAGGTGACGCTGACGTGGTTTGAAGAGATTTTCGAAGAGTATTAGTTAAAAACTTGATAAAGGAGAAATAAAGATGTCAGAAATTTATCTAGCAGGTGGTTGTTTTTGGGGCCTAGAGGAGTATTTTTCACGAATTTCTGGAGTGCTAGGAACCAGTGTCGGCTACGCTAATGGCCAAGTCGAAACGACCAATTACCAGTTGCTCAAGGAAACAGACCATGCAGAGACTGTTCAAGTGATCTATGATGAGAAAGCAGTGTCACTCAGAGAGATTTTGCTTTATTATTTCCGAGTCATTGATCCCTTGTCTATTAACCAGCAAGGGAATGACCGTGGTCGCCAATATCGAACGGGGATCTATTACCAAGATGAAGCAGACTTGCCAGCTATCTACACAGTGGTGCAGGAGCAGGAGCGTATGCTGGGTCGAAAGATTGCAGTAGAGGTGGAGAAACTTCGCCACTACATTTTAGCAGAAGACTACCATCAAGACTATCTCAAGAAAAATCCTTCCGGTTATTGTCATATCGATGTGACCGATGCTGAGAAGCCATTGATTGACGCAGCCAACTATGAAAAACCTAGTCAAGAGGTGTTGAGGGAGAGCTTAACTGAGGAATCCTACCGTGTCACCCAAGAAGCTGCTACAGAGGCGCCATTTACCAATGCTTATGACCAAACTTTTGAAGAGGGGATTTATGTAGACATCACGACAGGGGAGCCACTCTTTTTTGCTAAGGATAAGTTTGCCTCAGGTTGTGGTTGGCCAAGTTTTAGTCGTCCGATTTCTAAGGAATTAATTCACTATTACAAGGATTTGAGCCATGGAATGGAGCGAATCGAGGTTCGTTCTCGGTCAGGAAATGCTCACTTGGGTCATGTCTTTACAGATGGACCTCAGGAGTTAGGTGGCCTGCGTTACTGTATTAATTCTGCCTCCTTGCGCTTTGTAGCCAAGGATGAGATGGAAAAAGCAGGATATGGCTATCTATTACCTTACTTAAACAAATAAAACTGAGAGGGTGGGGCTTCCCACTTTCTTCATTTCCAGAATAAGAATAGAAGGGATTTATGAAACACTTACTATCTTACTTCAAACCCTACATCAATGAGTCGATTATAGCACCCTTGTTCAAGCTACTAGAAGCTGTTTTTGAGCTCTTGGTTCCCATGGTGATTGCTGGGATTGTTGACCAGTCCTTGCCTCAGAGAGATCAAGGCCATCTCTGGATGCAGATTGGCCTGCTCCTTATCTTTGCAGTGATTGGCGTTTTAGTGGCCTTGGTAGCTCAGTTTTACTCAGCCAAGGCAGCGGTTGGGTTTGCCAAAGAACTGACAGACGACCTTTATCGTCATATTCTTTCCCTACCCAAGGATAGCAGAGATCGTCTGACAACTTCTAGCTTGGTGACTCGCTTGACTTCGGATACTTACCAGATTCAGACTGGGATCAATCAATTCCTGCGCCTCTTTTTGCGAGCTCCCATTATCGTTTTTGGGGCTATCTTTATGGCCTATCGCATATCGGCTGAGCTAACTTTCTGGTTCTTAGTTATGGTTGTCATTTTGACGATTGTCATTGTCGGTCTCTCTCGACTGGTCAATCCTCTCTACAGCAGTCTCAGAAAGAAAACGGATCAGCTGGTTCAGGAAACGCGCCAGCAATTACAAGGCATGCGAGTTATTCGTGCTTTTGGTCAGGAAAAACGAGAGTTACAGATTTTTCAAACCCTTAACCAAGTTTATGCTAGATTGCAAGAAAAGACGGGTTTCTGGTCTAGTTTGTTAACACCTCTGACCTATCTGATTGTTAATGGAACTCTTCTCGTCATCATCTGGCAGGGCTATATTTCAATTCAAGGAGGTTTACTCAGTCAAGGTGCCCTCATTGCCCTCATCAACTATCTCTTGCAAATCTTGGTGGAATTGGTTAAGCTTGCCATGCTGATCAATTCCCTCAACCAGTCCTATATCTCAGCCAAGCGAATTGAGGAAGTTTTTACCGAAGCTCCAGAAGATATTTTTTCAGAATTAGAAGAAAAGCAAGCTACCGGTGATCGTGTTTTGCAAGTCAAAGAATTAACCTTTACCTATCCTGATGCGGCCCAGCCTTCTCTGAGAAACATTTCCTTTGATATGAATCAAGGGCAGATCCTTGGTATCATCGGGGGAACTGGTTCAGGTAAATCAAGCTTGGTGCAAGTCTTACTTGGTCTTTATCCAGCAGACAAGGGGAGCATTGACCTTTATCGAGATGGATGTAGTCCTCGTAATCTTGAGCAGTGGCGGTCTTGGATTGCCTATGTACCTCAAAAAGTCGAACTTTTTAAAGGAACTATTCGTTCCAACTTGACTCTAGGTTTCAATCGAGAAGTGTCTGACCAAGAACTTTGGCAGGCCTTGGAAATTGCGCAAGCTAAGGATTTTGTCAGTGAAAAGGAAGGACTTTTGGATGCCCTAGTTGAGGCAGGAGGACGAAATTTCTCAGGTGGACAAAAACAAAGGCTATCTATTGCCCGAGCAGTCTTGCGACAAGCTCCATTTCTCATCCTAGATGATGCGACCTCGGCCCTGGACACCATCACTGAGTCCAAGCTCTTGAAAGCTATCCGAGAGAATTTACCTAACACGAGCTTAATCTTGATTTCTCAACGAACGTCTACACTTCAGATGGCTGACCAGATTCTCCTCTTGGAAAAAGGTGAGTTACTAGCTGTTGGCAAGCACGAGGAATTAATGAAGACTAGCCAAGTCTATCGCGAAATCAATGCATCCCAACATGGAAAGGAGGACTAGCATGAAACGACAAACCGCAAACCAGACGCTCAAACGTTTGGCCATAGATTTAGCAAACCATCCTTTCCTCCTTTTCCTTGCCTTTCTAGGAACTATTGCCCAAGTTGCTTTATCGATCTATCTACCTATCTTGATTGGGCAGGTCATTGACCAGGTCCTAGTAGCTGATTCTTCACCAGTTTTTTGGCAGATTTTTATCCAGATGATCTTGGTAGTTATAGGAAATACACTGGTACAATGGGCCAATCCTCTTCTTTATAATCGTCTAATCTTCTCTTATACCAAAGACTTGCGAGAGCGAATCATTCATAAGCTCCATCGTTTACCGATTGCTTTTGTGGATCGGCAGGGCAGTGGAGAGATGGTCAGTCGTGTGACCACAGACATAGAACAGTTGGCAGCTGGTTTGACCATGATTTTCAATCAATTTTTCATTGGCGTTTTGATGATTTTGGTTAGTATTCTAGCCATGCTCCAAATTCATCTCCTTATGACCCTCTTGGTCTTGCTGTTGACACCCCTGTCCATGGTGATTTCACGTTTTATTGCTAAACGCTCTTATCATCTCTTCCAGAAGCAAACAGAGACGAGGGGGATTCAGACTCAGTTGATTGAAGAATCACTTAGCCAGCAGACCATTATCCAGTCCTTCAATGCTCAGACAGAGTTTATCCAAAGACTGCATGTGGCTAATGCCAACTATGCAGGCTATTCTCAGTCAGCTATCTTTTATTCCTCAACGGTTAATCCTTCGACTCGCTTTGTCAATGCGCTCATTTATGCTCTTCTAGCTGGAGTGGGAGCCTATCGTATCATGATGGGTTCAACTTTGACCATTGGGCGTTTAGTGACTTTTTTGAACTATGTCCAACAGTATACCAAGCCCTTTAATGATATTTCTTCTGTTTTAGCTGAGTTGCAAAGTGCTCTCGCTTGCGCAGAGCGTGTCTATGCTGTTTTAGAAAGTCCTGAGGTTGCTGAAACAGGTAAGGAAGTCTTGACCAGTGACCAAGTTAAGGGAGCCATTTCCTTTAAGCATGTTTCTTTTGGATACAATCCTGAAAGGATCTTGATTAAGGATTTGTCTATCGATATCCCAGCTGGTAGCAAGGTAGCCATCGTTGGTCCGACAGGTGCTGGTAAGTCAACTCTTATCAATCTCCTCATGCGTTTTTATCCTATTAACTCGGGAGATATCTTGTTAGATGGGCAATCCATTTATGATTATACCCGAGCGTCATTGAGACAGCAGTTTGGGATGGTACTCCAAGAAACCTGGCTCAAGCAAGGGACCATTCATGACAATATTGCCTTTGGAAATCCTGATGCCAGTAGGGAGCAGGTGATTGCTGCCGCAAAAGCAACCAACGCAGACTTTTTCATCCAACAGTTGCCACAGGGATACGATACCAAGTTGGAAAATGCAGGAGAATCTCTCTCTGTCGGTCAAGCCCAGCTCTTGACCATCGCCCGAGTCTTTCTAGCTATTCCAAAGATTCTTATCTTAGACGAGGCGACTTCCTCCATCGATACACGGACAGAGGTGCTAGTACAGGATGCCTTTGCCAAACTCATGAAGGGGCGCACAAGCTTTATTATTGCTCACCGTTTGTCAACCATTCAGGATGCGGATTTGATTCTTGTCTTGGTAGATGGTGACATTGTGGAGCATGGTAACCATCATGATCTCATGGATAGAAAGGGCAAGTATTACCAAATGCAAAAAGCTGCGGCCTTTAGCTCTGAATAAGTCATTCCTACCCATTTAAATTCTTAATGACACTAAAAGTTGCCTTCGGGTGACTTTTTTGTTACAATAGCTAGAAAAAATCAAGGTCTTAGAAGGAGAAAACAATGAAAGTCTATCAGCATGTAAATATCGTGACTTGTGACCAAGATTTCCATGTTTATTTGGATGGTGTCTTAGCCGTTAAGGATTCTCAAATCGTCTATGTCGGCCAAGAGGAGTCAGAGATTTTAGAGCAAGCTGAGCAGATTATAGACTATCAGGGAGCCTGGATCATGCCTGGTTTGGTTAATTGCCACACCCATTCTGTCATGACAGGTTTGCGAGGAATTCAGGATGACAGCAATCTCCACGAATGGCTCAATGACTATATCTGGCCAGCAGAAGCAGGATTTACTCCCGATATGACTACCAAGGCAGTCAAAGAAGCTCTGACAGAGATGCTCCAGTCAGGAACAACAACCTTCAACGATATGTATAATCCCAATGGTGTGGATATTGAGCAAATTTATCAGGCAGTTAAGGCTTCCAAGATGAGTTGTTATTTCTCACCGACCCTCTTTTCTTCAGAGGCAGAAACAACTGCTGAGACCATAAGCAGAACCCGAGCCATCATAGAGGAAATCTTAGGATATGAAAACCCAAATTTCAAGGTTATGGTAGCTCCACATTCTCCCTACAGCTGTAGTAGAGACTTGCTGGAAGCGAGCTTAGATATGGCAAAAAAGCTGGACATTCCTATCCATATCCATGTGGCAGAGACCAAGGAAGAGTCAGGAATTATCCTCAAACGCTATGGCAAACGTCCCCTCGCCTTTCTAGAAGAACTGGGTTATTTAGATCATCCGTCTGTCTTTGCTCATGGGGTCGAGCTAAACGAGCGAGAAATTGAACGCTTGGCAACTTCTCATGTGGCAATCGCCCATAATCCTATCAGTAACCTCAAACTGGCCTCAGGGATCGCTCCAATCATCCAACTCCAAAAAGCAGGAGTAGCAGTCGGAATTGCGACAGACTCGGTTGCTTCCAATAACAATCTAGATATGTTTGAGGAAGGACGGACAGCAGCCCTTCTTCAAAAGATGAAAAGTGGAGATGCCAGCCAATTTCCTATCGAAACAGCCCTTAAGGCACTGACAATCGAAGGAGCTAAGGTTCTAGGAATGGAAAAGCAGATAGGAAGCCTAGAAGTTGGCAAACAAGCGGATTTTCTGGTCATTCAACCACAAGGAAAAATCCATCTCCAACCTCAGAAAAATATGCTCTCTCACCTCGTTTATGCTGTCAAATCCAGTGATGTTGATGATGTTTATATCGCTGGAGAACAGGTGGTTAAGCAAGGCAAAGTTTTGACAGTAGAGATTTAAAAAAATTTAAAAAAAGTTTGCAAAAATCTTGCATTCTTTTTTTGTCTATGCTATACTTATATACGGTTTGAAAAAAACTGCCTAAGACAGTAGGGGAGCTCGACTCATAAAGATCCTACCGAGGACAAAACGTATCATGTAAAAAGAAGCGTATTGTACTTTCGTGTCTAGGTTTGGGCGCGTTTTTCTTTTGGAAAAATTCCCCAAGCAAAATAATTACGGAGGTGAACACACTAATGAGTGAAGCAATTATTGCTAAAAAAGCGGAACTAGTTGACGTAGTAGCTGAAAAAATGAAAGCTGCTGCATCTATCGTCGTTGTAGACGCTCGTGGTTTGACAGTTGAGCAAGATACAGTTCTTCGTCGTGAGCTTCGTGGAAGCGAAGTTGAGTATAAAGTTATTAAAAACTCAATCTTACGTCGTGCAGCTGAAAAAGCTGGTCTTGAAGATCTTGCATCAGTATTTGTTGGACCATCTGCAGTAGCATTTTCTAACGAAGATGTTATCGCACCAGCGAAAATCTTGAACGACTTTGCTAAAAACGCTGAAGCACTTGAAATCAAAGGTGGTGCAATCGAAGGCGCTGTCGCATCAAAAGAAGAGATTCTTGCACTTGCAACTCTTCCAAACCGCGAAGGACTTCTTTCTATGCTCCTTTCTGTACTTCAAGCGCCAGTGCGCAACGTTGCTCTTGCAGTCAAAGCGGTTGCAGACAACAAAGAAGACGCAGCTTAATCTTAAGCTACGCAGCGTAGCCTAGCTACGGAAAAACGATTATAAAATTAAAAACTTATTTGGAGGAAATAACAATGGCATTGAACATTGAAAACATTATTGCTGAAATTAAAGAAGCTTCAATCCTTGAATTGAACGACCTTGTAAAAGCTATCGAAGAAGAATTTGGTGTAACTGCAGCTGCTCCTGTAGCTGTTGCTGCAGCTGGTGCTGCTGACGCTGGTGCTGCTAAAGACTCATTTGACGTTGAGTTGACAGCTGCTGGTGACAAAAAAGTTGGCGTTATCAAAGTTGTACGTGAAATCACTGGTCTTGGACTTAAAGAAGCTAAAGAACTTGTTGATGGTGCACCAGGTGTCATCAAAGAAGGCGTTCCAACTGCAGAAGCTGAAGAAATCAAAGCTAAATTGGAAGAAGCTGGAGCTTCAGTTACTCTTAAATAATAGAGCAACTACATTAGTAGCTTAAAAACATGATAAAACCGCTATTCTCAGGAGTAGCGGTTTTTTCTGTTACGATTTAAAATGGGTAAACCTACTTAAAATTATGGTCTGATACGAAAGTTCTAGTTTTTTTACTAACAATTACTAGAATCTTGATATAATTTCAATTTTCTTCTTGACTCTGACCTTAGGTAAGGGATTATACTAATAATAGATAAGAAAGGAGATTATTATGCAAATCAATATGATTCGTTCAGATAAAGTTTACCAAGAGATGCTCGAGCTTCCTTTAGAAAAGAGAGAAGGTTGCTTTCGAGCTAAAATATTAGCACCTTTTGCAACCAAATACCAAACGCAACACATTCCTCTGAAAGCAAAGTATCCTGGAGGATTTGATGCTCTTTTCCTACTTGGCTTTATGAATCAGTTACCCGCAACTCTCTCAGAAAAGGATAGACCAGCTATCGACTCTCTGAGCTCTGATCAACTCTGGCAGGACTGCCAGGATACCATCAAAAGGAGTATGGGGCTTTTTGAGCAGGCTGGCTATGACTTAGATGTTGAGGATTACCATTTTACTATTTTATTGGGCAATCCAGAAAAACCTATGCTACAGCTCAATAAGGGTTATAGCGGAGATGGAGGAATTCCAGGCTACCTCATGCTTAGTCTGCTACCAAATGACTATACTTTACCACGTGTGCAGGCTGCGTTGGCTCACGAGTGCAATCACAATGTCCGTTTCCAATTTATCAAATGGAACCAGCAGACGACACTAGCAGACTGGGTAGTCAGTGAAGGATTGGCAGAGTCTTTTGCTGCTGAGCTCTATGGCAAAGATCTCATTGGGCCTTGGGTCACTTCAACCAGTCCAGAGCAGTTAGAAGAGATTAAGCCCATCATCTCAAGTCAGCTTCAGCTAACGGGGATGGCGGAAATGGCACCATATCTCTACGGTGATGAAATAGCTAAGATACAGGGTCAGATGCCAGTTGGAATGCCTTATGCTGCAGGCTATGCTTATGGCTATCATCTGATACAAGCCTATCTGAAAATGACTGGCAAGACTATTATTGAAGCAACAGTGACGCCTACAGAAGAGATTTTAGAGGCGACTAAAGACTTTTGGAAATGACACTTTGGCTTGATAATCTGCCAGAATCTGATATAATGTAGGTAATTTCTGGAGGTGACTATATGTACTATAAAAGAGTTGAATTGAAAGTCAAAAATCAAGGTATCCATGAGCGTAAGATTTTTCAAGGTGTCAAGATTTTCAGTCGTAGCAAGCTGTCCAAAGATCAGAAAAGCATTCTGACGCAGAAGCTTTACCTTACTCCGAAGCAAAACATTGTTTACTATCAACGGACAGATGTCAATTATGACCAGAACTGGCATCATAATAAGGACTATTATGAACTAGCTTATGGCCAGTTGGACAGAGAGACGGTTTTTGAGGTTTGCCAAGATTTTGACGAACTAAGTCCTTTTCTGGAGAACGAGCTGCTGGAGAAGCTAAAAGAAAAGCAGTCAACAGGCAAATTTTTTGAAAAATTAGATATATAAAAATCCGGCTGCTTTTATAAGCAGTCGGATTTCTTCTAGTGTGATAGTGCTGAAACAATACCTTTACTATCATAGCCTTGGCTACATTTTTAAAAGTTGTTTTAGCTGTCTTGAGGAGCTTGATACTGATGTCCTCGAGTCGACCATAGTATACTGCCATCTATTCATCTGATAAGAGGGATTTTATCATCCAGATATTCATAGCTGGGTGGCCGACGGCGTTAGAAAGTGGTTCTTGCAGTGATGTGAAACCATAGTGCTGATAGATTGCCACAGCCGTAGCCAGTTCAGTAGAGGTTTCTAGATAAAGCTGTTCATAACCTGCTAAGTGGGCTTCCTGGAATATCCGTTTTATCAACCTGCTGGAATAACCTTTGCCACGGCTATTTTTAGTGACATACAGTTTTTGTAATTCAGTAATCTTATCGGACACAGGTGCAAAGCCACCACAGCCAACCAGCTGTCCTTCATCTTCCAGAACAAAGTAAGCTGCTCTCTCTTGCTGTTGATAATAGTCGGCCAAATGATCTAGATGAGAATCAAAGTAGACAGTTCCTGGTTTGTCAAGTCCGAATTCTTCTAGGCTGGCTCGAATGAGCTGCGCTACAGCTGAATTGTCTCTCACTTCCATTGGCCGTAAGTTCATCATTTGTCCTCCGATAGGATGTATCGACTAATTAAACAATACCTTGTGCAATCATAGCGTTTGCTACGTTTTCGAAGGCAGCGATATTTGCTCCTGCAAGGTAGTCAGTACCAAGTCCGTATGTTTCAGCAGTTGTTTTAGCTGTGTTGAAGATGTTTGTCATGATGTCTTTGAGGCGTCCATCAACTTCTTCACGTGTCCATGAGAGGCGAAGGCTGTTTTGGCTCATTTCAAGCGCTGATACAGCTACACCACCAGCGTTAGCAGCTTTGGCAGGTCCGTAAAGGATTCCGTTTTCTTTGTAGACTTTAATCGCATCAAGGTCACTAGGCATGTTAGCACCTTCAGATACACAGATAACGCCTTGAGCAACCAAACGTTTAGCTGCTTCACCGTTGATTTCGTTTTGAGTCGCACATGGAAGAGCGATGTCGTAGTTACCAGCGTAAGTCCATACAGAACCTTCATGGTAAGTAGCAGTTGCTTTCTCAGCTACATACTCAGTCAAACGAGCACGACGTTTTTCTTTAACATCAACCAAAAGATCGAAGTCAATACCATTTTCGTCGATGACATAACCGTTTGAGTCAGATACAGAGATGACAGTTGCACCAAGTTCAGTCGCTTTTTGAAGAGCGTATTGAGCTACGTTACCAGAACCTGAAATAACCACTTTCTTACCAGCAAAACTGTTACCATTAGCTTTGAGCATTTCTTCAGTGTAGTAAACCAAACCATAACCAGTTGCTTCTGGACGAATCAAGCTACCACCAAATCCAAGAGGTTTACCAGTCAAGACACCCGCATCAAATTGGTTAAGACGTTTGTATTGCCCGTAAAGGTAACCAATTTCACGTCCACCAACACCGATATCACCAGCAGGTACATCAAGAGATGGTCCGATGTATTTTTGCAATTCAGTCATGAAGCTTTGGCAGAAGCGCATCACTTCAGCATCAGTCTTCCCTTTAGGATCGAAGTCTGATCCCCCTTTACCTCCACCGATTGGAAGTCCAGTCAAAACGTTTTTAAAGATTTGTTCGAAGCCGAGGAATTTCAAGATCCCTTGGTTTACAGTTGGGTGGAAACGAAGTCCGCCTTTATATGGTCCAACAGCTGAGTTGAATTGAACACGGTAACCACGGTTGACTTGGACTTTACCTTCACGGTCAACCCAAGGAACACGGAAAGAAATCACGCGCTCAGGCTCAGTGATGCGTGCCAAGATGTTTTCTTCGATATACTCAGGGTGTTTTTCAAATACAGGTTCCAAAGTGCTGAAGAATTCTTCAACCGCCTGGAGAAATTCAGCCTCATGCCCGTTACGAGCTTTCACAGTTGCAAACACGCTTTGGATATAGTCTTTAGCAGATGTCATATCGTTCTCCTTTTGTTGTTATATTTTATTACATGAGCCATTATAGCAGAATTTTTTTTGAGTGTAAAGAAAAAAACAGAAATTTTCTAAAAATTCTTTCAATTTACAAAACCGAACGTTTTATATAGAAATTAGTTTCTCAAAGAGAAAATCTTAAAGTATGGTATAATATTAGAAATAAAAGGAATCTGGAGGATCAGAATCATGGTATCAACGAAAACACAAATAGCTGGCTTTGAGTTTGACAATTGCTTGATGAATGCAGCGGGTGTGGCTTGTATGACGATAGAAGAGCTTGAAGGGGTCAAAAACTCAGCAGCAGGAACCTTTGTCACGAAGACCGCGACCTTGGACTTTCGTCAGGGCAATCCTGAGCCACGTTACCAGGATGTTCCACTTGGTTCTATCAACTCCATGGGCTTGCCAAATAATGGCTTGGATTACTATCTGGACTATCTTTTGGACTTGCAGGAAAAAGAGCCAAACCGTACTTTCTTCCTATCTTTAGTCGGCATGTCTCCAGAAGAAACACATACCATCTTGAAAAAAGTTCAAGAGAGCGAGTTTAAAGGATTGACTGAGCTCAATCTCTCTTGTCCAAATGTTCCAGGAAAACCTCAGATTGCCTATGATTTTGAAACAACAGACCGTATCCTATCTGAAGTATTTGCCTACTTTACAAAACCTCTTGGTATCAAGCTCCCACCTTATTTTGATATTGTGCACTTTGATCAAGCGGCTGCTATTTTCAATAAATATCCGCTCAAGTTTGTTAACTGTGTTAACTCTATCGGAAACGGCCTTTATATAGAAGACGAGTCGGTCGTTATTCGTCCTAAAAATGGTTTTGGTGGGATTGGTGGAGAGTATATCAAACCGACTGCTCTTGCTAATGTGCACGCCTTTTACCAACGTCTCAATCCGCAAATCCAAATCATTGGAACGGGTGGTGTTCTAACGGGTCGTGATGCCTTTGAACGTATCCTCTGCGGTGCGAGTATGGTGCAAGTAGGGACCACTCTTCACAAGGAAGGCGTCGGTGCTTTTGAACGCATTACCAAAGAACTGAAAGCTATTATGGCAGAAAAAGGTTATGAGAACCTAGAAGATTTCCGTGGGAAATTGCGCTATATTGATTAAGTTTAATAAAAAATCAGAAGAAAGGAGAGAAGATGCTAGCCATTGAAGACAGTCAGAAGTTGACTTTATCAAATCTATCTAGCTTGAACCTATTTACAGGGACAGATCAGGGTCAGTTTGAAGTTATGAAGAGTCAAGTGTTGAAGCAGATTGGTTATGATCCAGCTGATCTCAATTTTGCTTACTTTGATATGAAAGAAGTAACTTATAAAGACTTAGAGTTGGAGTTGGTCAGTCTCCCTTTCTTTGCGGATGAGAAAATCGTAATATTAGACCATTTTGTCGATATCACAACAGCCAAGAAACGTTTTTTAACAGATGATGAGCTCAAGTCATTTGAGGCATACCTTGATAACCCTTCGCCAACAACAAAGTTGTTGATTTTTGCAGAAGGAAAGTTAGATAATAAAAGACGGCTGGTCAAATTGCTCAAACGAGATGCGACTGTCTTTGATGCTATTGAACCCAAGGAACAAGAACTCCGCCAGTTTTTCCAAAAATGGAGTCAGACACAAGGTCTGCAGTTTGCGGAAAAATCTTTTGAAAATCTACTCATCAAGTCTGGTTTTCAATTTAGTGAAATTCAGAAAAACCTCCTTTTTTTACAGTCTTATAAATCAGATGGCATGATAGAGGAGAAGGATATTGTCGAGGCTATACCAAAGACCCTGCAGGACAATATTTTTGATTTGACTCAGTTTATTTTAGCTAAGAAGATTGATCAGGCCCGTGACTTGGTTAGAGATTTGACCTTGCAAGGGGAGGACGAAATCAAGCTCATAGCTGTCATGTTAGGACAGTTTCGTACCTTTACCCAAGTGAAGATTTTATCAGAGACTGGTCAGACGGAATCGCAGATTGCAAGCAGTCTGGGAACTTACTTGGGGCGCAACCCTAATCCTTATCAAATCAAGTTTGCACTGAGAGATTCGAGAGGGATTTCCTTGGCCTTTCTCAAACGAGCGATTTCTTGTTTGATTGAAACAGACTACCAGATTAAGACAGGTGTCTATGAAAAAGGGTACCTGTTTGAAAAGGCACTTTTGCAGATCGCGGCAGAAGCAAATTGAGCAAAAAACTTGAAAAAAGAGGATGATTGCGTTATCATTTTCATATAGAAAGAAAAAGAGGTATTACAGATGGCTATTATCTTACCAGACCTTCCATACGCATACGACGCTTTGGAACCATACATCGATGCAGAAACAATGCACTTGCACCATGACAAACACCACCAAACTTATGTAAACAATGCAAATGCAGCTCTTGAAAAACACCCTGAAATTGGTGAAGACCTTGAAGCCTTGCTTGCTGATGTAGACTCTATCCCAGCTGATATCCGTCAAGCACTTATCAACAATGGTGGTGGACACTTGAACCACACTCTTTTCTGGGAATTGATGACTCCTGAGAAAACAGCTCCATCAGCAGAACTTGCAGCAGCAATCGACGCAACATTTGGTTCATTTGAAGAGTTCCAAGCAGCCTTTACAGCAGCAGCTACAACTCGCTTTGGTTCTGGATGGGCATGGTTGGTTGTCAACAAAGAAGGAAAGCTTGAAGTAACTTCAACAGCAAACCAAGACACACCAATCTCAGAAGGTAAAAAACCAATCTTGGGCTTGGACGTTTGGGAACATGCTTACTACGTGAAATACCGCAATGTACGTCCTGACTACATCAAAGCTTTCTTCTCAGTCATCAACTGGAACAAGGTAGACGAGCTTTACGCAGCAGCTAAATAATAAAATATGGAGGGAAGAATTGTTCTTCTCTTTTTAAAGTTATAAAGCAGAAGTCTGACAAAATCGTCAGACTTTTTTCATTTTTATGAGAAACGTGCTAACTGCTAGAAATTATGGTAAAATAGAGTGTTAAGTAATCGTGGAAAAGGAAGACTATGCGTAAAGAAATTGCACCTGAATTATACAACTATAACAAGTTTCCTGGCCCAGAATTTCATGTAAATGGGGATAAGGTTGAGACTGAAGGAATTGCTTTTACCTTGGTTGAAAATATCAAGGATGCTTTCGATGTGACAGTCTTTAATCAACGCTTTTCAGAAGTGTTGACCAAGTTTGATTATGTCGTGGGGGACTGGAGTAATGAACAGCTCCGCCTACGTGGTTTTTACAAAGACGATCGAACAGAGGAAAAAATTGAAAAGATCAGTCGCTTACAGGACTATCTTTTAGAGTACTGTAGTTATGGTTGTGCCTATTTTGTTCTAGAAAATCAAGCACCGAAACGGGCTTCATTTGACAAAAAAATGCGTAAAAAAGAGGAGGAAAACCTTCCTAGAAGAGGCAAGAAACCTTCGCAAAATAAGAGAAAACCAAATGCCGATAAGCGAAATAGACGTCGTCATAAGGACCAAAAGTCTCAGAAAGAGGACAAGGGACAGCGCCATTTTGTCATTCGTCAGAAATAGATAGAGAATAAGGAGAAGAGATGAAACCGTCTATTTATAGTTTAACACGTCAAACCATGCAAGAATGGGTTTTAGAACAAGGAGAAAAGAAATTCCGAGCAGATCAAATCTGGGAATGGCTCTACCGTAAACGTGTCCAGTCGTTTGAAGAAATGACCAACCTTTCCAAGGATTTGATTGCCAAACTCAATGACCAGTTTGTCGTAAATCCTTTGAAACAACGGATTGTACAAGAGTCAGCTGATGGTACCGTTAAGTATCTTTTTGAGTTGCCAGATGGCATGTTGATTGAGACAGTACTCATGCGTCAACACTACGGTTTGTCAGTCTGTGTGACCACTCAGGTTGGCTGTAATATTGGTTGTACCTTCTGTGCATCAGGCTTGATCAAGAAGCAACGTGACCTCAATAACGGGGAAATCGTAGCGCAGATCATGCTAGTTCAGAAATACTTTGATGAACGTGGCCAGGATGAACGTGTCAGCCATATCGTTGTTATGGGAATTGGTGAACCATTTGATAACTACAACAATGTATTAAATTTTGTTCGTACCATCAATGATGACAAGGGGATGGCTATCGGTGCTCGTCACATCACAGTTTCAACTTCAGGTTTGGCTCATAAAATTCGTGATTTTGCTAATGAAGGAGTACAGGTCAATCTCGCTGTTTCCCTTCACGCTCCCAATAATGAATTGCGTTCAAGCATCATGAAAATTAACCGTGCCTTTCCGATTGAAAAGCTCTTTGCAGCCATTGAGTACTATATCGAAACAACCAATCGCCGTGTGACCTTTGAATACATCATGCTCAATGAAGTCAACGACGGTGTTGAACAAGCCTTGGAGTTGGCTGAATTGCTCAAGAACATCAAGAAATTGTCTTATGTAAACTTGATTCCCTATAACCCTGTCAGTGAACATGACCAATATAGCCGTAGTCCTAAAGAGCGCGTGATGGCCTTCTACGATACCCTCAAGAAAAAAGGGGTCAACTGTGTTGTCCGTCAAGAGCATGGTACAGATATTGATGCAGCTTGTGGACAATTACGCTCCAATACAATGAAACGTGACCGCCAGAAGGCAGTCGCAGCGGTAAATCCATAAAATGACTAAAAAAAGAGAATTATTCTTAAGATTGGGAGTGGCTGTTTACAGCCTATGTATTGTCTGTTTTTGCTTCACTCCCCAGCCTCAACTTCCTACAGGAGTGGAAACTCCAGGTATTCAAACTTTTGGACGCCTGGTTTTTCTTTTAACTCCCTTAAACTCCCTTTGGAATCTGGGTGAAGTGACCAGTTTGGGACAAGTCCTTTGGATCTTTTTGCAGAACATTTTAAATGTCTTCTTGCTTTTCCCACTAGTCTTTCAACTGATTTATCTCTGTCCAAATTTACGACAAACGAAAAAAATCATCCTTCTCAGTTTTCTACTGAGTCTAGGAATTGAGTGCACGCAACTGGTCTTAGACTTTTTCTTTGATTTTAATCGCGTCTTTGAGATTGATGATTTGTGGACCAATACCCTGGGAGGCTATCTGGCTTGGGTCCTCTATAAAGGACTGCATAAAAACAAGATAAGGAATTAGAATGAGTATTTTAGAAGTTAAAAATTTAAGTCACGGTTTTGGTGACCGTGCAATTTTTGAAGATGTGTCTTTCCGTCTCCTCAAGGGAGAACATATCGGTCTAGTCGGTGCCAATGGTGAAGGAAAATCAACCTTTATGAGCATCGTGACTGGTAAGATGTTACCAGATGAAGGGAAGGTTGAGTGGTCTAAGTATGTGACTGCTGGCTACCTGGATCAGCATGCTGTGCTAAAGAAAGGTCAAACTGTGCGTGATGTTCTCCGTACGGCCTTTGATGAGCTATTTAATGCAGAAGCTCGTATCAATGACCTCTATATGGAAATGGCAGAAGACGGGGCGGATATTGATGCGCTGATGGAAGAAGTAGGAGAGCTCCAAGACCGTTTGGAGAGTCGTGATTTCTATACCTTGGATGCTAAGATTGATGAAGTTGCGCGTGCTCTCGGTGTCATGGACTATGGCATGGATACGGATGTAACCTCTTTGTCAGGTGGACAAAGAACAAAGGTGCTTTTAGCTAAACTCCTCCTTGAAAAGCCAGATATCTTATTGCTGGACGAGCCAACCAACTATCTGGATGCTGAGCATATTGACTGGCTCAAACGTTATCTCCAAAACTATGAGAATGCCTTTGTCCTTATTTCGCACGATATTCCTTTCCTCAACGACGTAATCAATATCGTCTACCATGTGGAAAATCAACAGCTGACGCGTTACTCTGGTGACTATTACCAGTTCCAAGAAGTCTATGCTATGAAGAAATCTCAACTGGAGGCAGCCTACGAACGCCAACAGAAAGAGATTGCAGACCTCAAGGATTTCGTGGCTCGAAACAAAGCGCGTGTTGCAACGCGTAATATGGCCATGTCCCGTCAAAAGAAACTCGACAAGATGGATATTATCGAACTGCAAAGTGAGAAGCCAAAACCATCCTTTGATTTCAAAACAGCTCGTACGCCAGGGCGTTTTATCTTCCAAGCCAAGGACTTGCAGATTGGTTATGATCGTCCTCTGACCAAATCCTTAAATCTTACCTTTGAACGCAATCAAAAGGTTGCCATTATTGGGGCCAATGGTATTGGGAAAACAACCCTCTTGAAGTCTCTCTTGGGCATTATTCCGCCAATCGCTGGGGAAGTTGAACGCGGTGATTACTTAGAACTTGGCTACTTTGAACAGGAAGTAGAAGGTGGCAATCGTCAAACACCACTAGAGGCTGTCTGGAATGCCTTTCCTGCCCTTAACCAAGCAGAAGTCCGTGCAGCCCTTGCTCGTTGTGGTTTGACAACCAAGCACATTGAAAGCCAAATTCAGGTCTTATCAGGTGGTGAACAAGCCAAGGTGCGTTTCTGTCTCTTGATGAATCGTGAAAACAACGTCTTAGTGCTGGACGAGCCGACCAACCACTTGGATATAGATGCCAAGGATGAACTCAAACGCGCTCTCAAAGAATACAAGGGATCGATTCTTATGGTTTGCCACGAACCAGACTTCTATGAAGGCTGGATGGACCAAATCTGGGACTTTAACAAGCTAACTTAAAAGCAGTAAAAAAGCCAAGTCGAAATGACTTGGCTTTTTTGACTAGTAATTTAAATAGCTTTCAACTTCAGATTTCTCAATTTCTTTACCGTAGTGGCAAATCGGACAAGAAACGAAGTAACTTTTACCATAAGGGAAAAGTGGAATCCAGTAAAGGGTGAACTTGCGCCCAGTTTCTACGATCTCCCAAGTGTCGACATTGTTACAGTGACCACATTCGATCGCAGTTTGCGTATGTCCCAAATCTTTTTGATAACCTTTAGAACCCCAAAATAAAATCATATCATCGTCTCCTTATCTGTTGATGGCTTATTTTTTACTGAAGTCGTAGTCTTTCACCACTTCTATACTATCAATGGTGATAGCAGACGTTGGTTTATCTTTCTCATCTTTTTCAGCCTTGGCAATCTTGTCAACGATATCCATGCCATCGATGACTTGACCAAAGACGGGGTGTTTGCCGTCTAGACTAGGATTTCCGCCCTCTTTATAGGCTTCGATGATTTTCTTTGGATACTTGCTAGTAGGGAGTTTAGCTGAAATATCTGTTGAGTTTTGGTTGATGAAGAACTGGCTACCGTTGGTGTTTGGTTGACCAGTGTTAGCCATAGCAAGGGCTCCTCGGATATTGTATAGGTAAGGGGAGATTTCATTTTTGAAACCAGTTCCCTTATCCTTCGTTTTATCCTTATCATGCCAGATAGATTGGCCACCTGTACCATCTCCCTTAGGATCTCCAGTTTGGACCATAAAGCCATCGATGACACGGTGGAAGGTGATGCCGTTATAGTAGCCTTCTTTGGCATGAGTGAGGAAGTTTTCAACTGCTAGAGGTGCTAGTTTTGGAAAGAGTTTGATGCGGATATCGCCTTGATTTGTGTGTAAAATGACCTCAGCTTCGTCTTCAGCAACTTCTTTAGAAAGTTGAGGGAAGTTGGCATTTTCATTGGTTAAAGCGTCATTCAAATCTTTGGCAGTCTGAGCAGCTGCTTTTGAGCTTTCTTCAGCAGAGATGCTGGAGTCGACATATTCATCACCACGGAGACCACGTTGGATACTAGTACATCCAGCAAGGGCTACAGTGGATAGTAAAAGAAGGGCTGCTAGTTTTTTCATTGTTAACCTCTCAAAAATTCATTTCTACCATTGTACCTTAAAAGGAGTTTGATTTCAAATGTAAAAGATTTTACTAAAAATTTCTAGTAGTTAAAAAAATTAAAACTCTGTCAAGTTTTTTTCTTGACACCTGTCAAAAATCTGCTATAATAGAACATGTGCTAAATAGCTCAGCTATTTCACCGAAATAAAAAAATAAGAAAAGAGACATTAAAAAATGGCAGTTAAAATCCGTTTGACTCGTATGGGTTCTAAGAAAAAACCTTTCTACCGTATCAACGTAGCAGACTCACGTTCACCACGTGACGGACGTTTCATCGAAACAGTTGGGACTTACAACCCACTTGTTGCTGAAAACCAAGTAACTTTGAAAGAAGACCGCGTTCTTGCATGGTTGGCTGATGGAGCTCAACCTTCAGATACAGTTCGCAACATCCTTTCAAAAGAAGGCGTATTGAAAAAATTCCACGATTCTAAATTCTCAAAATAAGTTTAAAGTAGGTTGACAGATGGATACGATTGAAAATCTCATTATTGCGATTGTGAAACCTTTGATTTCACACCCTGATGCCTTAACTATCAAGATCGAAGACACGCCAGAGTTTTTGGAGTATCACTTGGATCTTGACCAAAGCGATGTCGGTCGTGTTATCGGTCGTAAGGGTCGCACTATCTCAGCGATAAGAACGATTGTCTACTCTGTCCCAACTGAAGACAAGAAAGTAAGAATCGTTATCGATGAAAAATAAAGAAAGCGGGACAGATGTCTCGCTTTTTTGTGGAGGAGAAGATGAAGGATTTAACCTTTAGACAATTACAAGCTTACTTACTCGAACATTATCAGCAATCTCGAACCGAGGAAGGCCTCTTTATCAAGTTAGTGGAGGAAGTGGGAGAAGTAGCCGAGGTCTTGAATGGGCGCTCTGGTCGAAAAGAGGGCGTTCAGGACTCAAATGAGGAACTAGCCAAAGAACTGGCTGATATTATTCACTACACTGTCGCAATTGCGGCCATCAACGACATTGACCTAACCAAAACTATTTTTGACAAAGATAAGAAGGCTGCCATTAAGTACCAACATGAAAGAGATTTGGAGAGTTTTTTGAAGGGAGATTTGAGAAATATTGAACACTGATTATTTTTTAAAAATAGACTGGGCGATGTATATTGATTGGTTATTACGAATTATACAGATTTCGACTTTTATAGGTGTAATTTTAAAAATTAGTTTCCAGAATAAGGCCTATATTAATAATATCGAAATTCAGGCAATTAAACCAATCGAATTTGATTCCTTACATACGAGATTTCATCATGTTTATGAGTTTAAACATAATAAAAATGATAAACATTATAACCATTTGATTTTTTATCCAAAAGAAGTTGATATTGAAATTGTAGAATTTTATTCTTTAATCTATGATTCAAAAAGTAATCGTTTAGTCGTTCAAGATAAAATACATACAGTCAAAAATTTAAAAAATTATACATGCTTATTGATTCATACAAATTTACCTGAGACTATACCTAGTTTAAGAATGAAATGGAAGACAAGTCAAGGTCAAATTGGGGAGTATACATTTTATAGTAATATGTATAACGGGAATATAAATATTTCTTCTTTCAAATATAAATTAACATTAAAGAGGAAACTACTAGCAATTTTAGGATTATAGCTGATTTTCTCCAACTTGTGAAAATCCCTGGAACGTGATAAAATAAAGGATAGAAATAGATACAGGAGACAAGATGAACTACTTTAATGTTGGAAAAATCGTCAATACGCAGGGTCTACAGGGTGAGATGCGAGTCTTGTCTGTGACGGATTTTGCTGAAGAACGGTTTAAAAAAGGGGCAGAGCTGGCTTTATTTGATGAAAAAGATCAGTTTGTTCAAACAGTGACCATCGCAAGTCACCGCAAGCATAAGAACTTTGACATTATCAAATTCAAAGACATGTATCATATCAATGCGATTGAAAAGTACAAGGGTTATAGTCTCAAGGTCGCTGAGGAAGATTTGAACGATTTAGATGATGGAGAATTCTACTATCACGAGATTATCGGTTTGGATGTTTACGAGGGAGATAACTTGATAGGAACTATCAAGGAAATCCTACAACCAGGTGCCAACGATGTCTGGGTGGTCAAACGAAAAGGTAAGCGTGATTTGCTTTTACCTTACATTCCGCCAGTAGTTCTCAATGTTGATATTCCAAACATGCGGGTTCAAGTGGAAATCTTAGAAGGGTTAGACGATGAAGATTGATATTTTAACCCTCTTTCCTGAGATGTTTTCTCCGCTGGAACACTCGATTGTTGGGAAGGCTCGAGAAAAAGGGCTCTTGGATATCCAGTATCATAATTTCAGAGAATACGCTGAAAAGGCCCGTCATGTTGACGATGAGCCCTACGGAGGCGGTCAAGGAATGTTGCTAAGGGCTCAACCCATTTTCGATGCCTTTGATGCTATTGAAAAGAAAAATCCCCGCGTCATTCTTCTTGATCCTGCTGGGAAACAGTTCGATCAAGCTTACGCAGAAGATTTGGCTCAAGAAGAGGAACTGATCTTTATCTGTGGTCACTATGAAGGGTATGACGAGCGCATCAAGACCTTGGTAACCGATGAAATTTCCCTAGGAGACTATGTTTTGACTGGTGGTGAATTGGCGGCCATGACCATGATTGATGCGACTGTTCGCCTAATTCCTGAAGTGATTGGTAAGGAGTCTAGTCACCAGGATGATAGTTTCTCTTCAGGTCTTCTCGAATACCCCCAATACACTCGCCCTTATGACTATCGAGGTATGGTGGTACCAGATGTTCTCATGAGTGGACACCATGAAAAGATTCGCCAGTGGCGACTGTATGAGAGTCTAAAGAAAACCTACGAGCGCAGACCTGACCTGCTAGAAAACTATCAACTAACATCCGAAGAAGAAAAGATGCTGGCTGAAATCAGAGAAAACAAAGAATAAAGGAGAACCTTATGCAAGTAATCAAACGTAACGGAGAAGTTGCTGACTTTGATCCAGATAAAATTTACCAAGCTGTCCTAAAAGCAGCTCAGACAGTTTATGTTTTGACAGATGATCTACGTCAAAACCTAGCTCAAGTTACTAAAAAAGTAGTCTTGGACTTGGAAGAAGCAAAAGTAGAACGTGCGACTATCAGTATGATCCAATCAATGGTTGAAAATCGTTTGCTGGGAGCAGGTTACATCACCATTGCAGAGCACTATATCTCTTATCGCTTGCAACGTGATTTGGAGAGAAGTGGGTATGGTGAGCATATCGCAGTTCACCTTCATTTTGAACAAATCCGTTAAGAAAAAGAGTGGGATGCAATGAACATCTCACTCTTTCTTAAATAGATTTTTCTGTGCTTTTTCTACCGTAGAAGGGACAAAACGGATTCTCTTGATGTCACCAATCCGAATGATACGTGTCACATTTCTAGTGAAATTTTTGACAATAATCTGCTGACGACTGACATCATATTTGACAATATCACCCGTAAAACTTGTCTCAGCTAGTATGACATGAACAGCAGATTTTTTCTGGATAGCCTGCTCGATTGTAGCTGTTAGGGAGTTGTCTTCGGTTTGGTGAGGTTCGTCATTTCCATTGAGAAAACCCTGTAGTTTATCTAGTACAAGTTTAAATGTTTGTCTCATAAGATCCTCCCTTCTTATCTATCCACATTATATAAAATTTTCCTAAAAACCACAAGGTTTTTACGAATAGACTAGTGAAAGCATATCACATAAAGGAGTTAAAATGGCAGAATTTACATTTGAAATCGAAGAACACTTACTGACATTGTCTGAAAATGACAAAGGATGGACAAAAGAACTAAATCGCGTTAGCTTTAATGGAGCACCAGCAAAGTTTGATATTCGTTCTTGGAGTCCTGACCATACCAAAATGGGCAAAGGAATCACGCTTTCCAATGAAGAATTTCAGGTAATGGTCGATGCCTTTAAAGGGGGACAATAAAAAGAATCTTGAGTAGAACTCAAGATTCTTTTTTTAGGATACAATATAGTCACACAGAGAAGTCTTAGACAATTGAATGAAAGTCTCTCTATACTCTTCAGGTGGTATTGGATTATCTTTACGAATCCAGACTTCGATGAAAGAGATTGCCATGGTCGTAATGATATAAGCGATGTCTTCTTTACTAAAATTATATTTCAGTTGGTAATTGACATTCTTTAGTACCCACTCAGAGTACGTTCCACGCAGAAACTCCTTCCAACATGGGTCGACTTGTGTGGTATACAAGGTGTTAACAATTTCTTTTTTTTCGTATATGAGCGGAAGTATATAGTCTGCTAAAAAGCTAACAGGATCTCCATCGTTGTTAGGGCAGTACTTATTAAAGACGTTAAAAATGTGCTGATTGGTTTCTTCGTGAATGTACTCAATAATATCTTCAAAGTTGTTAAAATGCTTTTGATAAATCGCTTGTCGTGAAATACCAGCTTCAGCAGCAATTTCAGTCATTGTAAAGGAACTACGTTGAGGATTCTTCTTAGCTAGTGTGATGAGAGAACCAATGATTAGCTCACGAGTATTCTTTGCCATAGAATTACCTTTCTGTTTATAATTATTTATAATTATTTTTGTATTAAAAGAAATCAAAATGTTCAAGTTAATATAAATAATCAATGAACATTAAATTTACTGAATCTTTTAGGTAGCTCTATTGTATCACAAATAATTTATTAAATATAGTTCTATCAGTAAAAATGCGTTTTCTGAAAATATACAGTTATTAACCTTTCAAAATCAATGGAAGCTTATTTGGGTTGAATCAATCAGATTACTTTTCTACTTTGCATATCGTGAAAAGCTGTAATTTGAAGGATAAAACGATTAATATTCATACCGGTATAAGAATAGTCAAGTAGCTAAATAGTGTACAGTTGATTCTTAGAAAGGAAATAGTCCAGAACAATTGTTCTGGACTATTCTTTTATCTTGAAAAATATGGAAGGCTTTTCAATCGTTCTAGTAGGGGACGACCAATGAAACTAATGGCAATGATCTTACCAAGGTCAGGGAGGATAAAGGGAAGGACACCAACTGCAAGCGCCTTATCAAATGGCATCCCAGCAAGGAAGTGGAGGCTGAGAATACCTCCGACAAAGACGAGGGAGTCACCCAAGAGGTTAGCCAGGAAAATGCGAATGTAGCCACTATTTTGATGAATGAGATAAGATGTAAGTCCAGCATAAACAAGGTCGAACCAAAGATAGCCTGCACTTGGACCGACTAAAACGTGAAATCCAGCTCCTCCCCCTGCAAAAACAGGTAAACCAATGGAACCAAGCAGGAGATAGAGAGCTACAGATAGAACAGCTTCTCTGGGTCTAAAAACAGTAGCAATCAGACCAATTGCAAAGTTTTGCAAAGTAAAGGGTACAGGACCGATAGGGAGACTGATTTGTGCCAATACGGCAATGAGAGCAGCACCGATAGCAGGGATAGCATAGATATGAGCTTTTTTCAAAACTGTTAACCTCTTTTCAAAATTATAGTAACTATTATACTAATTTAGAAACAAAAGTCAACCTATTCTTCCAACTAAGGTAACAATTTTTGTAACAGCCGATTTTGCAAGTAAAAAGAGACCTCAAGAGGTCTATTGTGATAATTAGCGCATGGTTACAAATTCTTCTGAGGCAGTTGGGTGGATAGCTACTGTAGCATCAAAGTCTGCCTTGGTAGCTCCCATCTTGATGGCAACCGCAAATCCTTGAATCATCTCATCCACTCCGTAACCAAGTCCGTGAAGTCCAACAACTTTTTCGTCAGCACCGGCGGTGATGAGTTTGAAGCGAGATTCTTGACGATGGCTTGTAACGGCTGAGTACATGGATGCAAAGCTTGACTTGTAGACTTTGATGTTATCTTGGCCGTATTCTTTGATAGCTTGATCCTCGGTTAAACCAACCGTTCCGATTGCTGGGTGTGAGAAGACAACAGTAGGGATAGTCGTGTAGTCCATCTTGGCATTTGTTTTTCCGTTGAAAAGGCGTTCAGATAGGGTACGTCCTGCCTTGATGGCTACTGGAGTTAGTTCCTTCTCACCAGTAACGTCTCCGAGGGCATAGATACCATCTACAACTGTATTTTGATACTCATCCACTTGGATAAATCCACGTTGGTTGAGTGTAACTCCAGCCTTTTCTAACTCCAGTCCGTCTACATTTGGACGGCGGCCGGTAGCCCAGATAACTTGGCTTGCAGTGTGATTAGAACCATCTTCAAAATGAATCGTAATGCCTTGCTCTGATTCTTCTAGTTTGACTGGTACCTTATGGGTGTGCAAAGGAAGGCCTGTTTTTTCCATTTCATTGACAAGACCTTCAACGATGTAGCTGTCAAAAGTGCGCAAGGGACGATCACGACGGACAAACAAATCCGTTTTTACTCCTAGCGCGTGGAGAACACCTGCTAATTCAACGGCGATATAACCAGCTCCAAGAATCGCAACGGATTCAGGAAGCTGCTCCCAAGCAAAGACATCGTCTGAGCTACCACCGAGTTCAGCCCCAGGAATAGTTGGGATGCTTGGACGAGCGCCAGTCGCAATCACGATATGTTTGGCACGAATCAATTCGCCATTAACGCTGACCGTATGAGCATCAACGAAATGAGCACGACCTTCAATCAAATCAACACCGTTGCGCTTGAAACTTCCATCATAAGACGAGCGAGCGCGATCAATGTAGGCTTCACGGTTTTGACGAAGTTTTGCAAAATCAAACTGAACACCTGAACTTGTAAAACCATAGTCAGGGCCGTAGTGGTGGAAGCTTTCAGCGATTTGCGCTCCATACCACATGATTTTTTTAGGAACACAGCCAACGTTGACACAAGTTCCACCTAATTTTTTTTCCTCGATAACAGCAGCTTTAGCACCGTGTTCGCCAGCTCGGTTCATAGTGGCAATGCCGCCGCTCCCTCCACCGATGGCGATGATATCATATTCTCTCATAGAAAACTCCTTATAGCTTTGATAGTCATATTCTATCGTTTTTATTTTTTGAATGCAAAAATCTGCTACGGTAAAAAAATTATAAAAACGCTTGCCAAATTCCAAAAGATATTGTATTATATATCTAGCACAATAATCCAATAAACGAATACCGAACGAAATAATGATCCTGAACTGTCATTGTTTCCATCTGAACTGTCATTGTTTGGGATTGGTATTTCTGATATAATGGTTTTTTGTAAAGCAAAAGAATAAAGGAGCTTGAAAATGAAAAGAAATAAGAAGGCAAAAAAATGGCAATTATACACAGCGATTGGTGTTGCCAGTGCTATTGTTATCGGTGCTGCGGGGATTTTGATTTTTAGACAACCTTCCCAGTCAGCAGTCAAGGAGGAAACCTCTCATATCGTTACTGCTAAGGAAGGCTCCGTTGCTTCATCGGTTCTCTTGTCAGGTACCGTCACAGCAAAAAATGAACAATACGTTTATTTTGATGCTAGTAAGGGAGATTTAGATGAAATTCTCGTTTCAGTCGGGGACAAGGTCGAAGAAGGGCAAGCTTTGGTCAAATACAGCAGTGCAGATGCTCAAGCTGCCTACGATGCGGCTGATCGTGCAGTTGCAAAGGCAGACCGTCATATCGAGGAGTTAAATAAAGCTCGTGAAAATGCATCAGCTGTACCAGCTTCCCCACAAGTTCCAACAGAAGCTGGACTACCAGAACAAGCGCCAGCAGCGACTTCTTCAGTATCCTCTATTGACTCTCAAATCAGTGATGCCAAGGATAACCGTGCAGATGCTGTAGCTCAGCTCAACAAGGCTCAAGCTCAGCTA